>NZ_JBGGGT010000002.1:3952500-4195927 GCF_041276405.1 Microvirga sp. TS319
CGACCTGATCACCCATCAGATGCCGCTCGAGGAGATCAACACCGCCTTCGACCTCATGCACGAGGGCAAGTCGATCCGCTCCGTGATCGTGTATTGATCAAGGAGGCGATGAGGTGAGCTTCGAGACCGTCTCGCAATCGCGCTCCTTCGGGGGCACGCAGTTCGTCTACCGGCACGTCTCGCAGGCGACCGGCACGCCGATGCGGCTTGCCGCCTTCGTGCCGCCGCAGGCCGAAACGGGCCAGGTGCCGGTGGTGTGGTTCCTGTCGGGCCTGACCTGCACGGAAGAGAATTTCACCGTCAAGGCGGGCGCGCAGCGCATGGCCTCGGAGCTCGGCCTCCTGCTCGTCGCGCCGGACACCAGCCCGCGCGGCGAAGGTGTGCCGGACGACCCCGAGGGCGCCTACGATTTCGGCCTCGGCGCCGGCTTTTACGTCGACGCCGTGCAGGAGCCCTGGGCGCAGAACTACCGCATGCGCTCCTATCTCGAACGCGAGCTGCCGTCCCTGGTGGCGGACAGCCTGCCCGCCGACATGAACCGCCAGGGCATCATGGGGCATTCCATGGGCGGCCACGGGGCGCTCACCATCGCCCTGCGCAATCCCGGGCGCTTCCAGGCGGTCTCGGCCTTCGCGCCGATCGCCGCGCCGATGAACTGCCCGTGGGGCGAGAAGGCCCTGTCGCACTATCTCGGCTCCGACCGCGCCGCCTGGCGCGACTATGATGCCTGCGCGCTGATCGAGCGCGGTGCCCGCGTGCCCGATCTCCTGGTCGATCAGGGGACGGCCGACAGCTTCCTCGAGAGCCAGCTGAAGCCGCAGCTTCTGGAGGCGGCCTGCGCCCGGGCGGGCCAGCCGCTCACCCTGCGCCGGCAGGAGGGGTACGACCATTCCTATTTCTTCATCGCGAGCTTCATCGAGGATCACCTGCGCTGGCACGCCGAGCGCCTCGGCTAAACCAGCCCGAAAGCGTGCGGGTGCCGCAAGTGCAGCGCCTGCACGAGCACCATGGTCTTCATGTCGGCAATGGTGTTGTCGACAACGAAGCCCGCGAGGTCGTCGAAGCCGACCTCCAGCACCTCGATCTCCTCGTGCTCGTCGGCAAGGCCGCCCCCTTCGGCGACGCGGTCTGCCTGCGTGTAGGGCGCGAGGAAGAGGTGCAGCCGCTCCGTGGTGGCTCCGGGCGCCGACCAGAAGCGGCCCAAGGGCTCCAGGCGCTCGATCCGCAATCCCGCCTCCTCCATGCTCTCGCGCCTGGCGCATGTCTCGGGCTCGTCCTCGTCGAGCAGGCCCGCCACCGCCTCCAGGAAATCCGGGTGCCCTTCGACATGCATGACGGGCGCACGAAACTGCCGGACGAGAATCACCTTCCGTCGCCCCAGATCGTAGGGAAGGATGGCTGCGGCTTCGCCGCTGTTGAGCACCTCGCGGATCATGGTTCGCCCGTCCGGCATCTGGACCGTCAGATTCAGGAGCTTGCGCCAGCCCTCATAGACGATGTCGACCTGCTTGATCCGATAGGCTGTCACGTCCGGCTTCCTCCTGTCCGATGTCGCGATATCCCTACAACAACACACAAAACGCTCAAGTTATCCATCTCATTTGAGCCTGAGAGCGTGCTTTGAGCGTTATGGGCAGGGTCGGTTGCAACGAGCCCTCAACGTGCTGGAAGATCTGGTCGGGCCCGGCGTATCGATGACCGTAGGGCTGCCCTTCTGGAGCACCCTGATCGGACACGTGGCGGACAAATTGCATCTCGACACGTCGGACTTCGAGGACGGCGCACTGACCTCTCTGACGGCACCGGCTCTGGAAGACGTGGCGTGGATCAGGCTACGAGCGCGACCGGCCGCCATCCTACGTTTTCATGTTACGCTCGAATCCGGTGGAGCAAGCGGTTCTCGAGCAATTGGGCTGCGCGTTCTCACGGACAAGGATCGCCTGCCGGACGAGGCCCTTGAGGTCTTCCGGAGCAAGCTCTACAACGCGGCCCAGGAATCAGAGAATGACTCCGGTCTTCAGCCGCGCTGAAGATGAATTTTTTGTAATTCGCCCTCCGCTAGCCCCAATGATAAGGTTGAACGTTCATAGATGCGTTCGACTGCATCAGCCTTTGCGCTGCGCCGGGGCAACTTTTTGTCAGCTTGGCGTTTTAGCACGTTACAGATTGAAGAGCAGGTCGATGGCAGCCTCGAAGCGGAATACGACGATTGATTTCTGGCGCGGCCTCGTGCTGGTGATCATTTTCGTCAATCACATCCCGGGCAACCTCATCGAGCACATCACGCCGCGCAATTTCGGCCTCTCCGATTCGACGGAGGCTTTCATCTTCATTTCCGGCCTGTCGATTGCTCTCGTGTATGGCCCTCGCCTGCCGCAGGGCGACCTGTTCGGCGTCGTAAGGCAGTGCCTGCAGCGCGCATTCAAGCTCTATCGGGTTCATCTTCTTCTCACGGCCGGGGCGATCGCCGTCTTCTCGATCGGCTATGAGCTGAGCGAGGAGATCGGCCTCATCGAGGAGCATGGACGCAACGCCGTCTTCGGCGACACGGCCAAGGGGATCACCGGCATCATCCTGCTCGGCCACCAGCTCGGCTATTTCAACATTCTCCCGCTTTATATCACGCTGATGTTCTGGGCTCCCGTCGCGCTCGTCCTGGCGCGGGTCCATGCAGGCCTTGCTCTCCTGGTGTCGGCGGCGGTGTACGTTCTGGCCCGTGCCGGCGTCCTGACCCTCCACAGCTGGCCGGAGCCCGGAACCTGGTTCTTCAACCCGTTTGCATGGCAATTCCTGTTCACGCTTGGGATCGTGACCGGGCTCCTGATGCTCGAACGACCGGTCCCCTACAGGAGGGCCCTCGTCGTCAGCGCGCTTGCCTTCGTCATCTTGTCACTCGTCGCGATGACCGCGGGATTTGGCCTGATGCCCTGGCTGTACGAGATCGCCCTCACCAAGCTCGATCTCGTCAAGCATGACCTTGGCGTCGTCCGCATGCTTCATTTCCTGGCGCTGGCCTATCTGGTGACCCAGTTCCGGATCGGAGACGCTCTCAAAACGACGATCGTCGGCCCCGACCTGGTCCGCCTCGGACAGAACGGCCTCACGGTCTTTGCCGTGGGATCGCTCCTGAGCGCCCTCGGGCAAGTCATCATGACGCTAGCCGCCGTCAAATCGTCTGCTAGTCCGCAGATTATCGGTATGGTATTCACCATTCTTGGTATCATTGGTCTTCTGGCACTGGCGCGATATCTCGAATGGAACAGACAAAACCTAACTGCCCGGCAACAAGGGCAGGCAAAGGGGCTCGGGTTGTCGCCTTCACAGGGGCGGCTCTCTTCCTAGGCCTTGGATTCCTCGGTCCGTCGGCCGTCTCGGCTGCAAGCATCACTGGATGCGTTGCGAAGCGCCAGGTCTTCACGACCTATTCGCCCGCAACGGCCCTCCGCGCCAAGCTCGCCCGCCATGAGCCGATCCGGATCCTCGCCATCGGCTCGTCCTCGACGGAGGGCATCGGCGCCTCGTCGCCCGATCGGGCCTATCCGGCCCAGCTCGAAGGTGAATTGAGCGAGGACTGGAAGGGCAATGTCTCCGTCGTCAACGCCGGCAAAGGTGGCGAGACCGGTGTCCAGACCGTCGAGAGACTCGAGGCTGCCCTCAAGACCCAGCCCTTCGATCTGGTCATCTGGCAGGTGGGAACGAACGACGCCATCAAGGGCGTGAGCGAAGACGATTTCCGGGCCATCCTGGAACGTGGAATCGCGGCCGTGAAGACAACCGGAGCCAGCCTGATCCTCCTTGACCAGCAGTATTTTCCCACGATCAAGGATCCGAGCCGCTACGAACGGTTCGTCCACGTGGTGAGCGCGCTGGGCCGCGAGAGGCAGATTCCCGTCTTCTCCCGCTACGCGCTGATGCAGGACTGGAACAGCCAGTCGGCCGAGGAGCTGCGCTCGATGCTCTCGAGCGACGGTTTCCACATGAGCGACAAGGGATATGATTGCCTGGCCGATCAGGTCGCAGAGGCGATTCAGACCCTCGTGGAGGTGCCTGCTCATGCCCGGCAGGATACGGCGACCCAAATCGCCAAGGTGCATTAACCCTTCTGCAGGGGCTCAGACGCCAACTCCTGCCGATCACGCCTTGAAGGCAGGTCTCTCTTCAATCCGATCACATTGTTCATGGTCCAAACCAAACGCCGACTTTCGCTCAAAGACGTTCTGACCGATGGGCGCATCGCGCTCATGCTGCCCCTGGGCTTTTCATCGGGCCTGCCCTTCCTGCTCGTCTTCAGCACGCTCTCCACCTGGCTTCGGGAGGCGGGCATATCTCTCACGGTCATCGGTTTGATGAGCTGGGTCGGCCTGGCCTATTCCCTCAAATTTCTCTGGGCCCCCATCGTCGACCGCTACGACGTTCCGGGTCTCGCCCGCCTGCTCGGCCGCCGTCGCGGATGGATGGCTTTGGCCCAGCTCGGCGTGATGGCGGCTCTCATCGGCATGGCCCTGACGGGACCGACGACCAGCCTGCCTCTCACCATCGTGTGCGCCGTGCTGATCGCCTTCTTCTCGGCCACGCAGGATGTGGTGATCGACGGCTGGCGCATCGACGCGGCACCCACCGAGCGTCAGGGCATGATGGCGGCAAGCCTTCAGCTCGGCTATCGCCTGGCGCTTCTCTGCGCGGGTGCCGGCGCGCTCTATATCGCCGAGCTCGTGAACTGGCAGAGCGCCTATCTGTCCATGGCCGCGCTCATGGCCGTGGGCCTCGTGGGCACCCTGCTCGCGCCGCGAATCGATGAAATCCGGATTCGCCAGAACCCTCCCTTCGCCCAGGCCATTATCGACCCCCTCGCCGATCTCTACCGGCGCAAGCGCACGATGTTGATCCCGATCCTGGCGCTGATCGCCTGCTATCGCCTGCCTGATTTCATGGCGGGCATCATGGCGAACCCGCTCTATATCGACCTCGGCTTCAGCAAGGCCGATATCGCCAGCATCTCGAAACTCTACGGCGTGTGGATCGGCATCATCGGCGCCTTCGGAGGCGGCCTCGCACTGACCCGCCTCGGCCTGTGGTGGACCCTGCTGATCGGAGCCCTTCTGGCCGCCGGGTCGAACGTGATGTTCTCCTGGCTCGCCGCAGGCCATGCCACCCTCACGGGCCTGACGCTCACGATCAGCATCGACAATTTCGCGCAAGGCTTCGCGGGCGCGGCCCTTGTGGCCTATATGTCGGGGCTCACCTCGCCCGGCTTCGCCGCCACCCAATACGCCCTTCTCAGCTCGCTCTACGCGCTTCCGGGAAAACTCATCGGCGGCGCATCCGGCGCCGTGGTGGATTCTTACGGCTATCCGCTGCTCTTCACCGGCACGGCAGCCCTCGGCATTCCGCTTGCGGTCCTCTGTCTCCTGGTGCGCCGCGACACGATGGAGACCGTGCGGCAGAAGGAGGAAGCGGATGCGCGCGCGGCTCGATCATCGAACGCAAAAGTGGGCACCGGTTTTGCGTGAAAAGATGCTCGAGATCATAGACTTGGAGATCGAACCCAAAAGTGGATTCCACTATTGGGATTGCATCCAACGCTGTCGTGCTCCGGTCGTGTCAGAGGCGCGAGCCTGAGGGAGACGGCATCATCAGCTCGCGCCCGGTCCCGGCGTTGCGCCGGGCGGGCACTTGCCCAAAATGATCATGCCCAGCACCTCGTCCTGCGTGACGTCCTGCACGTTGGCGGAGCCCACGAGCTTGCCGTTCTTCATGACGCTCACCCGATCGGCGAGGCCGAACACGTCGTGGATGTCGTGGCTGATGAGGAAAATGCCGATACCCTCCCTCTTCAGTTGCAGCACCAGATCCGCGACCTGCTGCGTTTCGGCGGGGCCGAGCGCCGCCGTCGGCTCGTCCATGATCAGCACGCGTGCATTGAAATAGATCGCGCGCGCGATCGCCACCGATTGCCGCTGGCCGCCGGAGAGCGCCTTCACGGGCTCCTTGAAGCGGCGAAAATGCGGATTGAGGCGCGCCATCACCTTGCGGGTCTCGGCCTCCATCGCGGCATCGTCGAGCGTGCCATAGGGCGTGAGGACCTCACGGCCGAGAAAGATGTTGCCGGCAGCGTCGATATTGTCGGCGAGCGCCAGGGTCTGATAGATCGTCTCGATGCCGTAACGCTTGGCATCGCGCGGGGTCGCGATTTCGGCGCGCTCGCCGTTCACATAGATCTCGCCCCCATCCGGCCTGTAGGCCCCGGAGAGAATTTTGATGAGCGTCGATTTGCCCGCTCCGTTGTGGCCGAGCAGTCCCACCACCTCGCCGGGTCGCAGATCGACGGACACGTCGTCTACGGCCTTGATGCCGCCGAACGCAATGGAAATGTTGCGCATCTCGACGAGAGGCGTCGCTTCATCGGCTTGCATGATACGTTCCTCTCTCACTTGAGGCGGCGGCGATAGAGGCCGTCGACCCAGACCGCCAGCACGAGAACCGCACCGACCACGATGTTCTGCAAAGGCGTATCGACCCCGAGCAGCACCATGCCGGATTGCAGCGACTGCATGACGAGCGCGCCGAGCATCGCGCCCGCAATGGTGCCGATCCCGCCCGCGAGCGAAGTGCCGCCGATCACGGCGGAGGCGATCACGTAAAGCTCATCGAGCGTGCCCGCCGCATTGGTGGCCGCGTTGAGGCGCGCCGTGGAAATGCAGGCCGAGATGCCGCAGAGCAGGCCCATGAGGCCGAAGACCTTCATCAGTGTCCAGCGGGTATTGATGCCGGAGAGGTCCGCCGCCTCCGGATTGCCCCCGATGGCGAACACATAGCGGCCGAAGCGGCGGCGCGTGGCGATGAAGGTCATCGCGAGGCCCACCACCACGGCGATCAGCACCGGCAGCGCCACGCCATGCGGGATGAACAGGCCGCCCTCGGGCCACGGAATGCCGTTCGCCTCGGCCCAGGTGCGGGCCGTGCCCACGGGCAGGGGATAGGCGTTGAGGATGGCCGCCGCCGCCAGCACCGCGCCGCAGGTGACGAGTGCGATCACCGCATCCGCCCAGCCCGGGCGCACCGGAAAGCCGAAGCTCAGGCGCCGTCGCCGGGACAGGCCGAGACCGATGACGATGAGGCCACAGGCGATGGCCGCGATGATCCAGGTGGCGGTTGCTCCCAGCGCACCCTCGACCCCGCCCCCGAATGCCTTGAAGCGGCTGTCCATGGGCGCGACGGTCTGGCCCGTCGTGACCCACCAGGCCGCGCCGCGCCAGACGAGCAGGCCGCCGAGAGTGACGATGAAGGAGGGAATGCCCAGATAGGCGATGAGCCAGCCCTGGAAGAGGCCGATCGCCCCGCCGACCAGCACCGCGAGCAGCACCATGAGCGGAGCCGTCAGCGGATGCTCGAAGCCGAGATAGGATGGCAGCCATTGTGCCTGCGCGACGCCGATGATCATTCCGACGACGCCGAGGATCGCCCCGACCGAGAGATCGATATTGCGCGTGACGATCACGAGCACCATGCCGGTTGCCATGATCGCGACGGAAGCGGTCTGCACCGACAGGTTCCAGAGATTGCGCGGCGTCAGGAAGACCCCGCCCGACAGCAGATCGAAGCCGATCCAGATCACGGCGAGCGCCGCGATCATGCCGAGCATGCGGACATCGATCTCGAGCTTCGACAGAAGCGATCCGGACGTGGTGCTCGGTGGCTGAGTGGTCGTGGCAACGGGTGCGTTCATGATGCGGATCGCTCTTCTCAAACGTCAGTCCGGGGCCGCGTCGCGGAGCCCGGAACCCATAAACACGATGCTTCAGAAGAGAACGCCGAGCGCTTCGCCTATTCTGCAACGGCGCGGTTATGGATTCCGGGCACGCGCCGAAGGCGCGCCCCGGAATGACCGTATGGGCTTAGTTGCAGGCCTTCACCGTGCCGGGCTTCACGCCTTGGCAGACGACATCCTTCGACGCCCAGCCCGCATTGATGACCACGTCGAGATTGTCCTTCGTGATCGCGACGGGCGTGAGGAAGAGAGCCGTCATGTTCTGCTTCTTCGGTCCCTGGTTCCAGGACTTCGCCCCCTGGATGTCGGTGAGCTTCTTTCCACCGGCGAGCTGAATCGCGATTTCGGCGGCATTGCGGCCGAGTTCGCGGGCGTCCTTGAACACGGTCACGGTCTGCGTGCCGAGCGCGACCCGGTTCAGCGCGGCCTTGTCGGCGTCCTGGCCGGACACCGGCACGGAACCCGCAAGCCCTTGGGCGGCGAGTGCCGCGATGGCGCCGCCGGCGGTGCCGTCATTGGCCGCGATCACGGCATCGACCTTGTTGTTGTTCTTGGTGAGGAACTGCTCCATGTTCCGCTGCGCATTGGCGGGGAGCCAGCCATCCGTATAGGCCTCGCCCACATTCTTGATCTTGCCTGCGTCGATCGCGGGTTTCAGCACTTCCATGGAGCCCTGGAACAGGAAGTTGGCGTTCGGATCGGAACCCGATCCCTTGATGAACACGTAGTTGCCTTCGGGCTTCACCTTGAACACCTCGCGCGCCTGGAGGCGGCCGACCTCGACGTTGTCGAAGGTGAGATAGAAGGCCTGCGGGATCTCGATCAGACGATCATAGCCCACGACCGGAATGCCCTCGGCCACCGCCTTCTCCACGGCGGGCCGCACGGCGTCCGAGTCCTGGGCCAGCACGATCAGCGCCTTCGCGCCGCGGGAGATCAAGCTTTCGATGTCGGTGAGCTGCTTGGCGGGCGATGATTGCGCATCCGCCGACACATAGGTGCCGCCCGCCTTTTCGACCGCAGCCTTGATGGCGGCTTCGTCGGTCTTCCAGCGCTCCTCCTGGAAATTCGACCAGCTGACGCCGACGACCGGACCCTTACCCTGGGCAAGGGCCGTGCCTGCCGAAAGGGCCAGGACAGCGAGGCTGATGAGAGCGTGCTTCTTCGATACCATCGGTTTCCTCCTGGGCCCGCAATGTCCCTCTGGGCCCTGTGCTCATGGCAGGCTGTCTCTCCCGATGAGATCGACAGACGTGGCTCACGCTGCCATGTTTTATTGTTCGAGCACGGAAATAATTACCCGCCCTCTTTTTGCCTTCAAGCGGCAAAGCCCTCATTATTTCGTTGAATATCCCTTTTGCTCCGCATTTATTTATTCATATCTCGAAGAAATATCAGCGATGACCATGCTTTCCCTCTCCCCCCGTGAAGCAGCCCGCCGGCGCCTCCTCGATGCCCTGCGCCGTGAAGGTCCCATGGCGCGCGTGGAGATCGGTCAGCATCTCGGCATGAGTCCGGCCAGCGTCTCGGAGCTGACGGCGGGCCTGCTCGACGAGGGCGTCCTCGTCACCGAAGAGGCGACGGATCAGGGGGCAGGCCTCATCCGGGGACGCCCCAAGGTGCGCCTGTTCTTCGCCGAATCCTTAGGGTCCGTGATCGGCGTGTGGACCGGTTTCAACCGCATCGAGCTGCGGCTGGTGGACAGCGCGGGACGCAACCGGGCGAGCCGCCATATCGAGCGTCCCTTGAGAAGCCTCGGGGCCGAGGAACTGATGGACGTTCTGGTGGACAGCATCACCGCCTTCGCCAGGGAGGCCGGCGCAGCCGACGTGAAGGCCGTCGGCCTTGCCTGCCAGGGCTATGTGGACACCCGCGACGGGGTCGTCGCCTGGAGCCCGGTGCTCGGCACCCGCGACCTCCCCCTCGCGGCGGGCTTGGGCGAACGGCTCGGCAGGCCCGTTCTCATCGAGAACGACGCCAGCGCCATGGCCTTCGCCATCGCCCAGCGCAACCCCGATTTCCGCTCGGGGCGGACGGCCTGCCTGATGGTGGGCGACGGCGTCGGCATGGGTTTTCTCATCCAGGGCGAACTCTATCGCGGCGCACGCTTTGGCGGCAGCGAGTTCGGCCATGTGCGCCTGCGCCGGAGCGGCCCGCAATGCCGCTGCGGCGGGCGCGGCTGCATCGAGGCCTATCTCGCCGATTACGCCCTGCACCGGGACGCGCAGCTCATCGACCATCGCCCGGCGCCCACCTTTCTGCTTCCGGGCGAGGAGGCCATGAGCGCCGTGGTGGAGCAGGCCCGGTCCGGCGACCCTGCCCTCCTCAACCTCTTCCGCGAAGCCGGCGAGGTGCTGGGCGACGCGGTGGGCATCCTGATCCAGACCCTGGAACCCGACCATATCGTGCTCTGCGGCCCCGGCACCCGGGCCATGGACCTGCTTCGCCCCTCCTTCGAGGCGGCCCTCGAATCGCAGACCATTCCGGAGCTCAGGGCGCTCGCGGCCATCCATGTGGTGGAATCCTCCCTCGACCTCCTCACCGAGGGCGTGGTGATGCAGGCCCTCAGGGAGCTCGATCTCGACCTGGCGCGTCTCAGGGCTGCATAAAGGCGCACCGGACGTAGCCATGGGGCGATGAAACCACTATTTGTAGGAGGTCCATTTCCTCCACGAACGAGACCCATGGCTTCCTCCCGTCCCGTCCAAGCCGGCGATCATATTTTCCTCGTCGACGGCTCCTCTTTCATCTTCCGGGCCTACTTCCAGTCCATCAACCAGGACCAGAAGTACAATTCCCGCAGCTCGGACGGCATGCCGACGGGGGCCGTGCGCCTGTTCGTCACCAAGCTCCTGCAGTTCATGCGCGACGGCGCGGCCGGCCTGCAGCCCACGCATCTGGCCATCGTGCTCGACAAGTCCGAGGGGTCGTTCCGCAAGGAGCTCTACGAGGATTACAAGGGCCACCGCCCCGACGCGCCGGAGGACCTGAAGGTTCAGATGCCCCTGATGCGCGAGGCGATCCGTGCCTTCGGGCTCGAACCCGTGGAACTGCAGCGCTACGAGGCAGACGATCTGATCGCCACCTATACCCAGCAGGCCAAGGCGCGCGGCGCGGACGTGCTCATCATCTCCTCGGACAAGGACCTGATGCAGCTCGTCGGCCCGAAGGTGTGCTTCTACGATTTCGAATCCGGCTCCAAGGGCAAGCCCGGCTACCGGCCCGAGCGCAATCTCGACGAAGCCGCCGTAATCGAGAAGTGGGAGGGTATTCCGCCGGAAAAGATCGGCGATGTGCTGGCCCTCATGGGCGACACCTCGGACAACGTGCCGGGCGTCCCTGGCATCGGCCTGAAGACCGCGGCGCAGCTCATCAAGGAATACGGCGACCTCGAAACGCTGCTGGAGCGCGCGAACGAGATCAAGCAGCCCAAGCGCCGCGAGACGCTGATCAACAACGCGGAATCCGCGCGCCTCTCCAAGAAGCTCGTGACCCTCGATTGCGAGGCGCCCCTGCCTGTCCCGCTCGACGATCTGCGCGTGCCCGAACCCGACCCCAAAACGCTCATCGGCTTCCTCAAGGCCATGGAGTTCAGCACGCTCACGCGCCGCGTGGCGGAGCTCTACGATGCCGATCCCGCCATGGTCGAACCGGATCCACGGCTGATGCCGGGCGGCGAGGCGATCCGGTGGGAGCGCAACGGCGGATTTGCAGCTGCCGATACAGAACCTCCTCTGTTCGAAAAGAGCGACGCGATCCCGGGCGAGGTCGATCCGTTCGCAGGGCTCGACCTCCCGGAAACGGGCACGGCCCGCAAGCCTTTCGAGGGTGTCGGAACGCCTTCGCAGCTTGCCGGGAAGCGCGCGACGGAAGCCTCGTCCACGCCTTTCGACGTCTCGGCCTACGAGACCGTCACGAGCCTCGACCGGCTCAAGGAATGGGTCGCCCGGGCGACCGAGCAGGGCTATGTCGCCGTCGACACGGAGACGAGCGATCTCGACGCCAATCTTGCGGACATCGTGGGCTTCTCGCTGTCGCTGGAGCCGGGCAAGGCCTGCTATGTGCCACTTCAGCACCGCGATGAATCCGATCTCTTCGGCGGCGGGCTCGTGACGGGTCAGCTTCCGGTGACCGACGCGCTCGATGCCATTCGGCCGATGCTGGAGGATCCGTCCGTTCTCAAGATCGGCCAGAACCTGAAATACGACTGGATCGTCTTCAAGCGGCACAACATCGATGTCCATCCCATCGACGACACGATGCTGATCTCCTACGTGCTCGACGCCGGAAAAGGCTCGCACGGCATGGATGAATTGTCCCGACGCCATCTCGGCCACGCTCCGATCAGCTTCTCGGAGGTGGCGGGCACCGGCCGGAACAAGGTGACTTTCGACAAGGTCGAGATCTCCAAGGCGACGGCCTATGCGGCGGAAGACGCGGACGTCACCTTGCGCCTCTGGAAGATCCTCAAGCCCCGCCTCACCGCCGAGCATCGGGCCACTGTCTATGAAACGCTCGAGCGCCCGCTCGTCGACGTGATCGCCCGCATGGAGATGCGCGGCATCCTCGTGGATCGGCAGATCCTGAGCCGCCTGTCGGGCGACTTCTCGCAGACGCTCGCGCGCCTCGAGGACGAGATCCACGAGATGGCGGGCGAAAAATTCGCCTTAGGCAGCCCGAAGCAGATCGGCGACATCCTCTTCGGCAAGATGGGCCTGCCCGGCGCCAAGAAGACGCCGTCCGGCCAATGGGCGACGCCTGCGACCCTGCTCGACGAGCTGGCGCAGTCCGGTCACGAACTGCCCGCGAAGATCCTCGAATGGCGCCAGCTCGCGAAGCTGAAATCCACCTATACGGATACCCTGCAGGAGCACATGCACCCCGACACCAAGCGGGTGCACACCTCTTTCTCGCTCGCGGCCACGACGACGGGCCGTCTTTCCTCCTCCGATCCGAACCTGCAGAACATCCCGATCCGCACGGAAGCGGGACGCAAGATCCGCACGGCCTTCATCGCGCCGCCCGGCCAAAAGATCATCTCGGCCGACTACAGCCAGATCGAGCTGCGCATCCTCGCGCATATCGCGGATATTCCGCAATTGCAGGAGGCTTTCGCGAAGGGCCAGGACATTCATGCGGCGACCGCTTCGGCCATGTTCGGCGTCCCGCTCGACCAGATGACGTCCGACCTGCGCCGTCAGGCGAAGACCATCAATTTCGGCATCATCTACGGCATCTCGGCCTTCGGCCTCGCCACGCGCCTCGGCATTCCGAACGCCGAGGCCTCCGCGTTCATCAAGCAGTATTTCGAACGCTTCCCCGGCATCCGCACCTATATCGACGAGACGAAGAAGGCCTGCAAGGACAAGGGCTATGTGACCACGCTCTTCGGGCGCGTGTGCCACTACCCGCAGATCCGTTCGAGCAACCCGTCCGAGCGGGCGGGCGTGGAGCGCCAGGCCATCAATGCGCCGATCCAGGGCACGGCCGCCGACATCATCCGGCGCGCCATGATCCGCATGGAGGATGCGCTGAAAGCGGAGCGCCTCTCCGCGCGCATGCTCCTGCAGGTGCATGACGAACTGGTGTTCGAAGCCCCGGACGAAGAGGTGGAGGCGACACTCCCCGTGATCTCCCGCGTGATGACGGAAGCCCCCTTCCCGGCCGTTACCCTGAAAGTTCCACTCGCCGTGGAAGCCCGGGCCGCGCAGAACTGGGACGAGGCGCATTAGCACATCTTGAATCCCCAGCCTGCAAGGCAGGATCATAAAGGCATGGCGCACTTTTCCCTCCCCATCTCGGGCTTTTCCGAGATGGGGCCTCTGCTTGCCGCAAGTCGGGAACACCAGACCTGCGATGGGGAGGGATGAAGCCTGGGAACGCGACGTCGGGGCGCTATGTATCATCTATGGCACATGACAGCTCGATATCGTCGTGTCCGCAGGTGTTGCGGCCGTCTACGTCTTCAGGAAAAGATGCGCCAACAATGACCTGGATCCCCGGAGCAAGTTAAGGGATGATGGAGAGCGTTGGCTGAGCCACGCACTCGGTCGCACCACCCCGCCCCTACCCCTCCCCGCAAGGGGGACGGAAGCGACCGGTCCGCTTTACGAGCCAAACTCTCGGGTTAATGAGCTTCGAGGCTATTCTGTTGGCCCGACGCGGGAGATCATCGAAGAATGTCCGACATGCAAACCTCCTCGCTTCTCGTGCGAAAAGCCGCCATTGGCGATGCGGAGGCTCTGTTCCGCTTCACAGCGAGCCTGATCGAGGATCATCTTCCCGGCCAGGCGCCCTGGGTCTCGTTGAAGGACATCAAGGAAAAGGGTTTCGGCCCCGATCCGCTGTTCGAGGCCCTGGTGGCCGAGCGCGATCATCAGCCTGTCGGCTTCGTTTCGTTCTTCCGCGGCTATGCCGGCTGGCGCGGGAAGCCTATGGGGATCGTTCACGCACTCTATGTTCAACCGGGGGAGCGCCGCTCCGGCGCGGCGCGATTGCTCATGGCGGGTGTTGCGCGGATTGCGCGGGAGCGCAACTGGATCCGCATCGAGCTTTTCGTCGAGGAGGAGCGCCCCGCCATCCGCTTCTATGAATCCATCGGCATGCGCGATCTCCATCACCGGCATTATCGGCTCGAGGGCGAGGCGCTGGAGCATTTGGCTCGCGAGAGCCTTTGACATCGACTGCGGGCGCTCCATCCTTCCAGGGGCCGTTGCCGCATGAAGGATGGAGCCCTCCATGACCTATGAACTCTACTACTGGCCGACCATCCAGGGACGTGGCGAGTTCGTGCGGCTGGCGCTGGAAGAGGCCGGGGTCGACTATATCGACGTGGCGCGGATGTCGGAAGGCGCCGCTGTGATGATGCGGCTCATGGGGCACGCGGAGCATCCGCCCTTCGCGCCGCCCTTCCTGAAGGATGGCGAGACGATCATCGGTCAGACGGCCGCGATCCTCCTCTATATCGGGGCGAGACACGATCTTGCGCCGAAGGACCCGGCCGGCGGACTGTGGACGCATCAGATCCAGCTCACCATCGCCGATTTCGTAGCGGAAGCGCACGATACGCATCACCCGGTCGCGGTCGGCCTCTATTACGAGGACCAGAAGGCGGAGGCGCTCCGGCGATCCGCCGAGTTCCGTGACGACCGCATCCCGAAATTCCTGGACTGGTTCGAAACGATCCTCGCGCGCAATCCGGCGGGCGATGCGCATCTCGTCGGCAACCGGCTCACCTATGTCGACCTGTCCCTGTTTCAGGTGGTCGAAGGTTTGTCCTACGCTTTTCCGAATGCCGTGAAACGCGCGCTCGAGGACATGCCACGGGTTGCGGCCCTGCACAGGGCCGTCGCTCGGCGGCCGCGCATCAAGGCGTACCTCGCAAGTCCCCGCCGCATCCCCTTCAACGAGGAGGGGATCTTCCGGCATTATCCGGAACTGGATGGCTGACCTTCGCGGTCGCATCGTGCGGAACCGGAGATCGGAGCGCTAAAAGGCGAGGATCGCCTTTCCCGTCCGGCGCTCCGGCAACGATCCGTTAAGCGCTGGGGACGCAATGTGCCGCCTGCCGCGGATCTCGTGCCGGTGATCCGTACCGGGGAGGCGATTGCGCTCAGTCACCGGGAGTCATGAAAGGCTGCCAGCGGCTCGACACGGGCCCTGCCGGCACCTTTCCATCATGCGAGGAGGCGACATGATCGAGGAAACGGAAACCGTTGCGGTCCGTCTGTGGCGCGACCGGGTGCAGCTGCGGGAGCAGGAGCGCAACGAGGCCCAGACCCGCCTGCGGATCGCCGAGGAGAAAGTGGCGATCCTCATGGCCGAAAACGACCGTCTCGCCGCCGAAAACGCCCGCCTGCGCGCTTTGATCGATCCCGATGCGAACAGCGCACGGACGGAAACCCAGAGGCAGATGGAGGAACTCAGGGGCGCGCTCCTGCCGCTCCTGTCGGGGGCGAGCGGCTCTCTGAACTGATATCAGCTCAAAGCGGGAGCCGCTTTTCACGTCCGATGCCCTCCTTGCTGGAGCATCTTTTCACGCAAAACCGGTTCCCACTTTCTCGCACGATGCTCTATGCCGCGATCTGCGCCATGGCCTCGTTGAGGCAATGCACAGCTACGGATTGGTCCGTCCTCGCCACGAGGCAGCAGCCCTTCGGCACCTCGCGCCAGCCCTTGGTCTTGTCGTCGATCGGCTCGGAGACCACGAGCAGGTTGCCCTTCTCCTCACGGAAATAGAGCGTCGGCGGCTTGGCGTCGCAGGCCCAGCGATAAGCCCAGAGGCTTTCGCCATCGGTGAAGGCGGCGGTGAAGCGCAAGGCCTCCTCGATGCACGCCTCGTTCATGAGGCGGCGCACCTGCTTCAGGGTCTGCGCCATGGCCCTCACGGGTTCCTCGGCAAGCCCGTTGGCCAAAGCCACGAGGAAGATCGCTTCGGAATCCGTTGTGCCCTGGCGGCGGTCATAGAGCTCATCCGGGATCATGGCTTCGAGCCGCCGCTTGATATGCCTGTATCCGCCGATCTGGCCGTTGTGCATGAAAAGATGCCGGCCATGAGAGAAGGGATGGCAGTTGGCCCGCGTCGTGGACGTGCCGGTGGAAGCCCGCACATGCGCGAAGAAGAGGCCGGAGCGCACCTGCTCGCAGAGGCTCCTCAGGTTCTCGTCGGACCAGGCGGGGCGCACCTCGCGATAGATGCCGGGCTCCTTGCGCTCCCCATACCAGCCGATCCCGAAGCCGTCGCCGTTCGTCTCCGTCTTGGCCTCGATCGCGTGAAGGGACTGGTGAACCAGCGAATGCGCCGGGGCGCAGACGAGTTCATCGAGGAAGATCGGTTCTCCCCGGTAGGCAAGAAAGCGGCACATCGGCTCCACAACCCCAGGCGCGACTGGCGCATCGTGCGGACCCGGCGGGCCGCGCCAGCGAAAAGAGGATCCGGTTTTCCGCGTCCCACGATGCGCAATTTCAAGGAAAGGGCATCGGACACACACCAAAAGCGGAGGCCACTTTTGGTTGGAGACCCCGGACTTGTAATCCTGTTTTACTCTCGTCCCATCATGGTGAACAGCCGGTTAACGGCCGTGCCGTTGCGGGCGGCTGCGCCTTCCCTTAAACCGTGGCCCAACATCGTAGACATGCCGGGGGCCGGCGAGGGGGGAATCCGAAACATGCGACGCATCTCAAGCACGGCACTCGCAGCCGCCGCCCTGACCGCGCTGCCGCAAGCCGCCTTCGCGGCGGAGCTCGATGGGGCGGCCTTGAGCCCTGTCTGGGCCCTGCCCTTTGCCGGCATCCTCCTCTCCATCGCCTTGCTCCCTCTGGTGGCTGCCCATTTCTGGGAGCATCACCAGGGCAAGATCGCGGCTGTCTGGGGCTTGCTGGTGCTCGTGCCCATGGCCGCCCTCCTGGGGCCCGCCACGGCGGTCCATGCGCTCGCTCACACCGCGCTTCTCGAATACGTTCCGTTCATTCTGCTGCTGCTGGCGCTCTTCACGGTGGCCGGCGGCATCCTGGTCCGGGGCAACCTGCACGGCTCCCCCGGCACGAACACCGTGCTGCTCGCCATCGGTACGGTGCTCGCGAGCTTCATCGGCACAACCGGCGCATCCATGGTGATGATCCGGCCCGTGCTGCGCGCCAACGACGACCGCAAGCACAACGTCCATGTCTTCGTGTTCTTCATCTTCCTGGTCTCGAATGTCGGCGGCTCGCTCACGCCGCTCGGCGATCCGCCGCTTTTCCTCGGCTTCCTGCGCGGCGTCGACTTCTTCTGGACCACCACGCATCTCTTCCCGGAGACGGTCTTCGTCGCCGGCATTCTCCTCGCGCTGTTCTTCGCGATCGATACGGTGATCTACAGGAAGGAAGGCCACATCGCTCCGGACCCGACGCCCGACAATCCGGTCCGCGTGACGGGGGGCATCAATTTCCTGCTGATCTTCATCATCATCGGCGCGATCCTCATGAGCGCCACGATGGATCTCGGCCGCGTAACGGTGCTGGGCGCCGAAATCGAGCTCGCCAACGCCCTGCGCGATCTCATCATGGTCGTCGTGACGATCATCTCCCTGAAGCTCACGCCGAAAGCGAACCGGGCGGAGAACGGCTTCTCCTGGGGACCGATCCAGGAAGTGGCGAAGCTTTTCGCCGGCATCTTCATCGCCATCATTCCCGTGCTCGCGATGCTCAAGGCCGGTACGGACGGTGCTTTCGCGCCCCTCGTCGCCCTGGTGACGAATCCGGACGGCAGCGCCAACAACGCCGCCTATTTCTGGCTCGCCGGCGGCCTGTCCTCATTCCTCGACAACGCCCCGACCTATCTCGTGTTCTTCGAACTCGCCGGCGGCGACGCGCAGGCGCTGATGACCACCGGCGCCCTGACCCTTGCGGCCATCTCCGCCGGCGCCGTGTTCATGGGCGCGAACTCCTATATCGGCAACGCGCCCAACTTCATGGTCTATGCGATTGCCCGCCAGGGCGGCGTGAAGATGCCGAGCTTCTTCGGCTATCTTCTCTGGTCGGGCGGAATCCTGCTGCCGATCTTCGTGGTGGCGACGCTTCTGTTCTTCAGGGGCTAGAGTGTCGGAGGTGAAAAGTAGGAACCGGGATTCGCTGACGCGGCCTTTCGGGTCCGCTCGCAACGATGCGCTCGTCCAGGTGGGGAGCATCGTGCGAAAAGTGGGAACCGGTTTTGCGCTCGATGCTCACAGTCGAAATGTTGAAGCATCGGACATGCAATTGAACTCACGTCCGATGCTTTGGTCGAGCGAATGACCCCCGGCCTTGAGCCGGGGCCCACATCCCTGGTGTTGCGTTTTCAAGACATGGATGGCCGGGTCTGATCCCCGGATCAAGTCCGGGGACGGCCATGACGAAGAGGGTGTCGGAATGGCGGTCTAAGCATCCAGCCTGTCCGCCACTTCCTCGGCAAGTGACAGGCACGAGGTCAAGCCCGGACTTTCGATGCCGAAGAGCTGCACAAGCCCGGCGAGCCCGTGCTCGGCCGGCCCGTCGATCATGAAATCCGCCGCCTTCTCGCCGGGTCCCGTGAGCTTCGGGCGTATGCCCGCATAGTCGGGCACCAGCGCTCCGTCGGGCAAACCCGGCCAGTAGCGGCGGATCGCGGCATAGAAAGCCTCCGTGCGCTCCGGATCGACCTCGTAGATCTCGCGGTCGATCCATTCCACATCCGGCCCGAAGCGCATGCGCCCCGCGAGATCGAGCGTTACATGCGTGCCCAGGCCGCCGTCCACGGGCGCGGGATAGATCAGGCGCGAGAAGGCAGGCCGGCCGAGGCAGCCGAAATAGTTGCCCTTGGCCAGGACGAGAGGCGGGACGCGCTCCGGCGCATAGGCCTCGGTCGTCCGCGCCAGGGCCTGCGCGCCCAGACCGGCCGCGTTGACCACCGCATCGACGGCGATCTCTGTGGGCTGCGCGCCCCCCACGGCGACGTTCCACCCCGTTCCGTTCCGGGCGATCCGCTCGACGGTCGCCTGGAAGGCGATCATGCCGCCCGCCGCCTCGAGATCGCCCTGGAGCGCGAGCATGAGCGCATGGCTGTCGATGATCCCTGTCTCGCGGGACAGCACCGCGCCGGTGCAGGTGAGGTTCGGCTCCAGAGCCGCCGCTTCCGCACCGGTCAGGAAGGAAAGTCCTTCCACGCCGTTGGCGACACCCTGCTCGTAGATGCCTTCGATCTTGGCCTGCTCGAGATCGTCCGTCGCCACGATGAGCTTGCCGCATTTCCTGTGCGGCACGCCATGGCTCTCGCAGAAGGCGTAGAGCAACCGGCGTCCGTTGACGCAGTGACGGGCTCGAAAGGAATCCGCCGGATAATACATGCCTCCATGGATCACCTCGCTGTTGCGCGACGAGACGCCATTGCCGATGCCGCCGGTCTTCTCCGCGACGATGACGTCATGGCCGCGCTGAGCCAGGGCGCGAGCGCAAGCCAGTCCGACCACGCCGGCGCCGATAACGAGTACGTCCATCCTTCTCCCCAATGCAAAGCGGCGGCCCGAAAGCCGCCGCCTCTTGTCGTTGCGATGTCCCGCCGTCAGGCGGCGATCGACATCTGCGGCGCCGCGCGGCGCACGTCGGAATCGACATGCCCCTCGAAGCGCTTGAAGTTCTCGTTGAACATGGCGATCAGACGCTTCGCCGTCTCGGCGAACTCGGCCTTATCCTGCCAGGTCTTGACGGGATAGAGGATGTGCGGCTCGACGCCGGGCACCGAGGTCGGGACCGCGAAACCGAAATAGGGATCGCGGCGGAAATCGGCCCGGGAGAGCGACCCGTCGAGCGCCGCCGTCAGCAGGCGGCGCGTGACGCGGATCGGCATGCGGCGGCCGACGCCGTACTTGCCGCCGGTCCAGCCGGTATTGACGAGCCAGCAATCCACCGAGTGCTTGGCGATGAGATCGCGCAGCAGATTGCCGTATTCGGACGGGTGGCGCGGCATGAAGGGCGCGCCGAAGCAGGTCGAGAAGGTGGCCTCGGGATCCTTTACGCCCTTTTCCGTGCCGGCCACCTTCGCGGTGTAGCCGGAGAGGAAGTGGTACATCGCCTCCGCGGGGGTGAGCTTGGCGATGGGGGGCAGGACGCCGAATGCGTCGCAGGTGAGCATCACGATGTTCTTCGGGATGCCCGCACGGCCCGTGGCGCTCGCATTGGGGATGAAGTCGAGCGGATAGGCGCAGCGGGTGTTCTCGGTCTTCGACGCGTCGTCGTAATCGGGCACCCGGGTGATGGGATCGATCACTACGTTCTCCAGAACCGTGCCGAAGCGCTCGGTCGTGGCGAAGATCTCCGGTTCCGCCTCGCGGGAGAGGCGGATGGTCTTGGCGTAGCAGCCGCCCTCGAAATTGAACACGCCGTTCGGACCCCAGCCATGCTCGTCGTCGCCGAGCAGGATGCGGTTCGGGTCGGCCGACAAGGTCGTCTTGCCGGTGCCGGAGAGGCCGAAGAACACGGCCACGTCGCCCTCGCGGCCCACATTGGCGGAGCAATGCATAGGCATGACGTTTTGCGCGGGCAGCACGTAGTTGAGGTAGGTGAAGACGGACTTCTTCATCTCGCCCGCATAGGACGTGCCGCCGATGAGCACGATCTTGCGGGCGAAATCGCACGCGATGACCGTCTCGGAGCGGCATCCGTGGCGGGCGGGATCGGCCCTGAAGGACGGAAGGTCGATGATCGTCAGGCCGGGCACATAGTCCTTCAGCTCGCCCATGTCGGGGCGGATCAGAAGGTTACGGATGAACAGGGAGTGCCAGGCGAATTCCGTGAAGACACGCGCCTTGACCCGGTAGGCAGGGTCCGCGCCGCCGTAGAGATCCTGGGCGAACAGCTCCTTGCCCTCGGCATGGGCGAGGAAATCCTGCAGCAGGGTGTCGAAGTTCCCGGACGTGATGGCACCGTTGTTGTCCCACCAGACGGAGCTCTCGGTAGCCTCGTCGCGCACCACGAACTTGTCCTTCGGGGAGCGGCCGGTATGGACGCCGGTCTCCGCCAGGAGAGCGCCTCCCTTCACAAGCCTGGTCTCGCCCCGGGTCAATGAATGCTCGTAAAGTGCGGGAGCTTCGAGGTTCCAGTAGACTTTCTTGAGATTGCGGAAGCCGATGGCCTCCGCGCCTTGAGCGCTGTTGAAGACGCCGATGTTATCCACGGAAAACTTCTCCTGGTCGCCGATGGCCAAGCGGCCGGAGGTGCCGCCTTCCGAAGGCTGTCACGGTGTTGCATTCAAGCGGCGCCGGTCCGAAGTCGCGACGCAACCGCCTGAACGTAGGATGTTTAGGTCAGGCGGCCAAGCCGTCAACCGAGCCATTCCATGGCATTCTATTTTTCATGACGCTAGGCCTTGCAAGCTGGGTGGCTGGGTTTTTCCGGCTTTTGTCGCAAATCTTTGGGAGGATTGACGGCCCGCAACTGTGTCACGTAGCATCTCTCCACCTTGGGACACCTTGGGTGCGCCCATTCGCCCAAGGCCGGCAGAACGGAAACGGCTGTAGTTTGTTCATCTCCGGTTGAACCGGCACTTCCTAAACACCACTATCCGTCCGTTCCGCCCCTCGCCTGGAGCTGCGGCAACCATAATTATGCCATCAGTAAGGCGCAGTTGGGCACGTTTCGAGGCCCCCTGCGTTATCGAACGATACGTCACGCGACCATCGTCCGTGTCAGCCAAGGAAGAGTTCATGCCCACGATCGCTCTTGTCGACGACGATCGCAACATCCTGACTTCCGTTTCGATCGCCCTCGAGGCCGAGGGCTACCGTATCCAGACCTATACCGACGGAGCCTCGGCCCTCGACGGTCTGAAACACGCTCCTCCGGATCTTGCCATTTTCGATATCAAGATGCCGCGCATGGACGGCATGGAGCTTCTGCGCCGCCTGCGTCAGAAATCCGACCTTCCCGTGATCTTCCTGACCTCCAAGGACGAGGAGATCGACGAGCTGTTCGGCCTGAAGATGGGCGCGGACGATTTCATCCGGAAGCCCTTCTCCCAGCGCCTTCTGGTCGAGCGCGTGAAGGCGGTGCTGCGCCGCTTCGCGCCCAAGGACCAAAGCACCCCCAAGGAAACCGATCCGAAGGCCCTGGAACGGGGCCAGCTGAAGATGGATCCGGAGCGGCATGCCTGCACCTGGAAGGGCGAGCCCGTCACGCTCACCGTCACCGAGTTCCTGATCCTCCAGGCCCTCGCGACCCGCCCTGGCGTGGTGAAAAGCCGCAATGCGCTCATGGACGCGGCCTATGACGACCAGGTCTATGTGGACGACCGCACCATCGACAGCCACATCAAGCGCCTGCGCAAGAAGTTCAAAGCGGTTGACCAGAGTTTCGAAATGATCGAGACCCTTTACGGCGTCGGCTACCGCTTCAAGGAAGCCTGATGCCTGCAGGACTTGCCTCTTGAAGGCAAAGGACAACCAGGAAAGACCTGCATGGTCCGGAAATCCCTTTCGGATCATGCCTAGATGAGTGGCATGAAGGCTGATCCCACCCACGCCGAGGCGGCGACAGACGATCCGCCTGCTCCTCGCGGCATCCTGGCGCGGCTGAAGCATTTCGGCCGCATGCTCTCGCAACGTGCCTCCTCGAGCCTGACGCGGCGCATCGTCGTGCTCAACCTGGCGGGCCTCGTCGCCCTGCTCATCGGCTTCCTCTATCTCAATCAGTTCCGGGAAGGCCTGATCGAAGCGCGGGTGCAAAGCCTGCTCACCCAGGGCGAGATCATCGCCGGCGCCATCGCCAGCTCGGCGACGGTAGAAACCAACACCATTACCCTCGACCCCGACCAGCTTCTGCAGATGCAGGCGGGCGAGACGGAGCGCCTGCACGACGAGGGTCTCTCCTCCCTCGAATTCTCCATCAACCCGGAGCGGGTGGCCCCCCTGCTGCGGCGGCTCGTCACACCGACCCAGACCCGCGCCCGGATCTTCGACCGTGACGGCCTCCTCCTGCTCGATTCCCGGAATTTCTATTCGCGCGGCGACATCCTGCGCATGGATCTGCCGCCGGTCGGAAACGTGGAGGACACCACGAGCTTCATCGAGCGCACCTGGAACAGCGTGCGCAAGATGTTCCGGCGCACCAAGCGGCCCGTCCTCGATGAGGCGGGGCCCGTCAACGGCAAATCCCTGCCGGAGGTGCAGCAGGCCTTCTCGGGCCAGCAATCGAGCGTGGTGCGCGTGAACAACCGCGGCGAAACGATCGTGTCAGTGGCCGTTCCGGTCCAGCGTTTCCGTACGGTCCAGGGCGTGCTGCTGCTCTCCACGCAGGAGGGCGACATCGACGCCATCATCGCGTCCGAGCGCTTCGCCCTGCTCCAGGTATTCCTGGTGGCAGCGGTGGTGATGATGGTCCTGTCGCTGTTCCTGGCCGGCGCGATCGCAGGCCCTGTGCGCCGCCTGGCGGAGGCGGCGGAGCGTGTCCGCTGGGGCACCAAGTCGCGCCAGGAGATTCCGGACTTCACCAACCGCTCGGACGAGATCGGCCACCTCTCCGGCGCCCTGCGGGACATGACCAAGGCGCTCTACAACCGCATCGACGCCATCGAGAGCTTCGCGGCAGATGTGGCGCACGAACTGAAGAACCCGCTCACCTCGCTGCGGAGCGCCGTGGAAACCCTGCCGCTCGCCCGCAGCGACGACTCCCGCGAGCGGCTCATGTCGATCATCCAGCACGACGTACGGCGCCTCGACCGCCTCATCAGCGACATTTCCGACGCTTCCCGCCTCGACGCCGAGCTCGCCCGGGCCGACGCGGAGCCGGTCGACATGGCGCGTCTGCTCGAAGCGGTCGTATCGGTGGCCAACGAGCGCCGTCAGGAGCACGATCCGCTCATCGAGCTCACTCTCGAAAGCCATCCGCGCGGCCGCGATGCCTTCCTGGTGCTCGGCCACGACAGCCGCCTCGGTCAGGTCTTCAACAACCTCATCGACAATGCCCGTTCCTTCTCGCCGCCCGACGCATCGGTGCGCGTGATGCTGCGGCGGCGCAAGTCAGGGGTCGAGATCCTGGTGGAGGACAGCGGCCCCGGCATCGAACCCGATGCCCTCGACCGGATCTTCGAGCGCTTCTACACGGACCGGCCCGAGCAGGGGTTCGGCCAGAACTCGGGCCTGGGACTGTCCATCTCGCGCCAGATCATCGAGGCCCATCGCGGCACGATCCGTGCGGAAAACCGCCTCGGCCCGCCTGACGAGAGCGGCGAACCGCAACGCCTCGGCGCCCGCTTCGTCATCCGCCTTCCGGCCGCCGAGAATCCAAAAGGCAAGAAAGACCAGAGCAAGAAAGACCAGAGCAGGAAGGAACAGGCCAAGCAGGAACAGGCCCGAACCGCTCAGGGAGAGAAGACGCCGTGAGCACGGGCGAGACCATCCATGCTTCCTGCGTCGTCATCGGCGAGGCCGGTGTGCTGATCCGGGGGCGGTCCGGCTCCGGCAAGTCGACGCTGGCGCGCGAACTGGTGCTGCACGCACTCCAGGCCGGCCAGTTCGGCCGCCTCGTGAGCGACGACAGAACCGGTCTTCGCGCGGAACACGGGCGTCTCTTGGCAAGTCCGGTGGAGCCTCTCGCCGGACATCTCGAGATCCATGGCCTGGGGATCACCCGCCAGCCCTACGAACCCGCCGCCGTCATCCGCCTCGCGATCGACCTGAGCGAGGATCCGCCACGATTTCCCGAAGTCGAGGACGGCAACATTGTTCTGTGCGGCGTCATGATCCCTCGCATCCACATGCGGGCCGGGGCAAGCTTTGCAAGCATCGCACTGAGGCGCTTGAGTGGTGTTTGCGACACGGTCGTGACACTGTGATGAACTTTTCCTCTCAATGCTCTTGCGCTTGGCTTCGCAGTGCACAAAATAGCGGCTCCGCTCTCGGAGCGTTCGGACCTGGAACATTATGATTGGAATGGTGCTCGTTACCCACGGGCAGCTCGCGACGGAGTTCAGAGCCGCGCTTGAGCATGTGGTGGGTCCTCAAGAGCAGCTTGAGACGATCACGATCGGCCCCGACGACGACATGGAAACACGGCGCAAGGACATCATGGCCGCCGTGTGCCGGGTCAATTCGGGCCAGGGCGTCGTGGTCTTGACCGATATGTTCGGGGGCACCCCCTCGAATCTCGCCCTGTCCTGCATGAATGGCGGCTCCGTCGAGGTGGTCGCCGGAATCAACCTGCCCATGCTCATCAAGCTGGCCTCGGTCCGGGACGAGGAACCCCTCGGCGACGCGGTCTCGCACGCCCAGGAGGCCGGAAGGAAATACATCAACATCGCCTCGCGCGTTCTGTCGGGAAAATAAGCACCATGGATCAGCCCCTCGATCAGGATTGTCCCCCGGCTCCTGTGCCCGAGGGGGCCGAAGTCCGGGAGCTGCCGATCGTCAATCGCCGGGGCCTGCATGCCCGCGCCTCTGCCAAGTTCGTCCAGACCGTGGAGCGCTTCGATTCGGACGTCACCGTGACCCGCTGCGGCGAGACCGTGGGCGGTCGTTCCATCATGGGTCTCCTGACCCTGGCGGCGGCCCAGGGCACCACCATCACCGTGACCGCCAAGGGTCCCGACGCGACAGCCTGTCTCCAGGCCATCGACGACCTCATCGCCGGCAGGTTCGGCGAGGACGAATAGCCTTTCGGCAAATCGTGCGGGCCCGACGGGCCGCGCTGGCGCATCGTGCGAGAAAGTGGCTCCGGTTTTTGGCAAGAACGAGGCGCTCTTTCCACGAAGGGAGCATCGGACCCAAAAGCGGATTCCACTTCCCGCGTCCGATGCTCTGGCCCTGACATATAAAGACATCTTTATATCTTGATTGCCTCAGAGGCGCCGCTCTGGTAGAGACTTGCGCCAGCGAAATCCCATCGGGTGCATGGAGGCCATCATGGCTCAGGACTACATCGTCAAAGACATCGGCTTGGCCGATTTCGGCCGCAAGGAAATTTCGATCGCCGAGACCGAGATGCCGGGCCTCATGGCCGTCCGCGAGGAATACGGGCCGAAGCAGCCCCTGAGGGGCGCCCGCATTGCCGGCTCGCTCCACATGACCATTCAGACGGCCGTGCTGATCGAGACCTTGAAGGCTCTCGGGGCCGACATCCGCTGGGTGTCCTGCAACATCTACTCCACCCAGGACCATGCCGCAGCCGCCATCGCGGCAGCCGGCATCCCGGTCTTCGCCTATAAGGGCGAGACCCTGAAGGAATACTGGGACTACACCGCCAAGCTGTTCGACTGGCACGGCGGCGGCATGCCGAACATGATCCTCGACGACGGCGGCGACGCCACGATGCTGGTTCACATGGGCCTGCGCGCCGAGCAGGGCGACACCGCCTTCCTCGACAAGCCGGGCTCCGAGGAGGAAGAGGTTTTCTTCGCTCTCATCAAGCGCCTGCTCTCCGAGAAGCCGAAAGGCTGGTTCGCCGAGCTCGCCGCCGCGATCAAGGGCGTCTCGGAAGAGACCACCACCGGCGTTCACCGCCTCTACATCATGGAGAAGGAGGGCAAGCTCCTCTTCCCGGCGATCAACGTGAACGACTCGGTCACGAAATCGAAGTTCGACAACCTCTACGGCTGCCGCGAATCGCTCGTCGACGGCATTCGCCGCGGCACGGACGTGATGATGGCCGGCAAGGTCGCCATGGTGGCGGGCTTCGGCGACGTGGGCAAGGGCTCGGCCGCTTCGCTCCGCCAGGCCGGCTGCCGCGTGCTGGTGTCGGAAGTCGACCCGATCTGCGCGCTCCAGGCCGCCATGGAAGGCTATGAGGTCACGACGATGGAGGACGCTGCTCCGCGCGCCGACATCTTCGTCACGGCGACCGGCAACAAGGACGTGATCACCATCGAGCACATGCGTGCGATGAAGGACCGCGCCATCGTCTGCAACATCGGTCACTTCGACAACGAAATCCAGGTCGCGGCTCTCAAGAACCTCAAGTGGACCAACATCAAGCCGCAGGTGGACGAGATCGAGTTCGCCGACGGGCACCGGATCATCCTGCTCTCGGAAGGCCGTCTCGTGAACCTCGGCAATGCCATGGGTCACCCCTCCTTCGTGATGTCGGCGTCCTTCACGAACCAGACGCTCGCCCAGATCGAACTCTTCACCAACCAGGGCAGGTACGAGCGCAAGGTCTATACCCTGCCCAAGCACCTGGACGAGAAGGTGGCCTCGCTCCACCTCGAGAAGATCGGCGTGAAGCTCACCAAGCTCCGTCCCGATCAGGCTTCGTATATCGGCGTGTGCGAGACCGGGCCGTTCAAGCCGGATCATTATCGTTATTGATTACAACTTCCGTTACGGAAGTTTCCAGAAAGCCCGGCTTCGTGCCGGGCTTTTTCATGCGGCCGCCGTCGAATCGACGAGATGACGCAACGGCATGTGTGTGTCTCGATTGCAATATCCGTCCGCCAATTGCTCACAGCTTCTCCAAAGGAAGATTAAGACAACGTTAACCCTCTTCCTGGCGGAGTCGGGCGTGGTCTAGAGTGAATGCGATTCGACCGGCAGTACCGCGGTTTTATTCGAAACCATGCCGGAAGTTCCGTTCATGCGTAGGCGGTATCTCCTCTTGGGCACTTCGAGAAGGCTCCAGAGGCATGAACACACTTGGCCTTTTCATCGGGGCCGGAAAGCATTGGGAGGACCATACGGCATGGCCCGGCAGGGGAAGCGCAAGACAGGCAGCCGAGGCGAGGCAGCCATCCTCGCAGGCCTCGCCCGCGTGCCCTTGGGCCTGACATTGCTGTCCGGAACATCGCAAACGGCTCTCGCCGCCGATTCCCCTTTCTCCGCCTTGGATCAGGCCACAGACCTTCTCGATTACCTCTACGGTCTGAATCTCCACAGCGCGGCGGCGTTCGGCCTCTTCATGGGCCTCGTGTCTCTCACCACCATCACGTCCCTGCTGCTGATGGTCGAGCGCCGCCGCTCGGCGCGCGTGGAGCGAACCCTGAGGAAGGAGCTTACGGCTCTGCGCGGCTCCGACGATCTCGCGACTCTGCTCATGGGGTCCGAGCGGCAATTGCTGGTCAGCTGGCATGGCCGAGACAGCGAGCCACGTTTTCAGGGCGATCCCTCCATCATCGGCGAGGGCGCTCCCGCGCAGCGGGCGCTTGCCTTCGGCACCTGGATGCAGCCGAGCGATGCCGCAGCGGCGGAAGCCTCGCTCGAGCAGCTCAAGCAGCGCGGAGAAGCCTTCCGGCAGGTGGCGCATACGCTCTTCAACCGCTTCATCGACGTGGAGGGCCGCACCATCGGGGGACGCGCGATCCTGCGCCTGCGCGACGTCACCGGCGACCGCGCGGATCTGCTCAAGACGCGCGCGGAGCTCGCCACCTCGCGCAGCGACCTGCGCTCCATGACCATGCTCCTCGACGATGTCGCCTATCCGCTCTGGATCCGCGATTCGGGCGATAAACTGATCTGGGCGAACCAGGCCTATCTGCGTGCCGTCGAGGCGCAGGATCTGGACGAGGCGATCTCCCGTTCCATCGAGCTCCTGAGCGAGCGGGCACGCGACGAGGCGAGCCGCCAGCGCCGGAACGGCGCAACCTATGCCGCGCGCGTCACGGCGGTCGTCGCGGGCCAGCGCGCCGTGCTCGACGTGATCGAGCGGCCGACATCCGGCGGCAGCGCGGGCATCGCGGTGGACGTCTCCGAGCTCGAAGCCGTGCGCAACGATCTGCAGCGCCAGATGGACGCGCATGTGCGCACGCTCGACCAATTGCCGACGGCGGTTGCGATCTTCGATGCCGCGCAACACCTGATCTTCAGCAACGCCGCCTATCAGCAGCTCTGGGGCCTCGACGCGGCGTTCCTCGCCTCGCGTCCGACCGATGGCGAAGTGCTCGACCGTCTGCGTGCGGCGCGCAAGCTGCCGGAGCAGGCGGATTTCCGCGCCTGGAAGGCGGATTTTCTCACCGGCTACCGTTCCGTCGAACAGCAGGAAACTTGGTGGCATCTTCCGGATCGCCGCACGCTGCGCGTGGTGATCAATCCCAATCCGCAAGGCGGCGTGACTTATCTGTTCGACGATGTCAGCGAGCGGTTCGAACTCGCATCGCAGGTCAACTCCCTGACGCAGGTTCAGGGCGAGACGCTCAGCACGCTGAAAGAGGGCGTGGCCGTGTTCGGCTCGGACGGGCGCCTCAAACTTCACAACCGCGCCTTCGCCGATATGTGGAATCTGCCGCTCGACCTGACGGCGCAGAATCCCCATGTGGACGTCATCATCAAGGCCTGTCGCCTGCTGGCGCCGCAGGAGGAGCCGTGGATCGACATCCGCGGTGCCGTGGTGGGCCTCGCCGACATGCGCATGGGCCATTCCTGCCGCTTCGAGCGGCGTGACGGCACTGCTCTCGACTGTACCGCGCAGCCCTTGCCGGACGGTGCGACCCTTCTGAGCTTCACCGACGTGACCGCGAGCGTGAACGTGGAGCGTGCGCTGACCGAACGCAACGAAGCGCTGGAGCGCGCCTCGCGGCTTCGCGACGAGTTCGTGCATCACGTGTCCTACGAGCTGCGTTCGCCACTCACCAACATCATCGGATTCACGCAGCTCCTCGGCGACGAGACCGTCGGTGCGCTCAATCCGCGCCAGCGCGATTACGCAGATCACATCATGCGCTCCTCGGCCTCGCTGCTGGCGATCCTCAACGACATCCTCGACCTTGCCTCCATCGATACCGGATCGCTGGAGCTCACGCCGGAAATCGTGGACATCCGCTCCACCATCGAGGCCGCCATGCGCGGCCTGGAGGACCGGCTGGCGGAATCCTCGCTCCACCTCGTCATCGACACGCCGGACGACATCGGAACCTTCGTGGCGGACGGCAAGCGCGTGCGGCAGATCCTGTTCAACCTGCTCTCCAACGCGGTCGGATTCTCCTCGCCGGGGCAGACCATCACGGTCTCGGCCCGCAAGCGTGGCAGCGAGGTGATCTTCGACGTGAAGGATCAGGGCCGCGGCATCCCGCCGGAGATCAAGGCGCGCATCTTCGAGCGGTTCGAGAGCCACACATTGGGCACCCGCCACCGGGGCGTGGGCCTGGGGCTTTCCATCGTGCGCTCCTTCGTGGAGCTGCATGGCGGACGCATCGAGCTCACCTCGGCGCCCGGTCAGGGCACCACGGTGACCTGCATTTTCCCCAATGAGCGGCAGGAATCGCCTTCCGATGGCGGATCCGTCTCATCTGCGCTAACTCCTATAGCCGCCGAGTAGGACTCAAGCGATGGTGAATGGATTGGCCCTCATGTCCGAGCAGGATGTTTCCCAAGCCGCGTGGATCGTGACGCTTCCCGATCACGAGGCCACGGAGGATTTCGCGCGCAAGCTCTCCGAGGAGCTGAGACCCGGCGACCTCGTCACGCTCTCCGGCGACCTCGGAGCCGGCAAGACCACCTTCGCGCGCGCCCTTGTGCGCACCCTGGCGGACGAACCGGAACTCGAGGTCCCGAGCCCCACCTTCACCCTGATGCAGGTCTATGACGGCCTGCTCTGCCCTATCGTCCATGCCGATTTCTACCGCCTCTCGGGCGGGTACGAGCTCGTGGAGCTGGGCTGGGAAGAGGTGACCGAGAATGCGATTGCGCTCGTGGAATGGCCCGAGCGCGCCGAGGGCGCGCTGAACGCCGATCACCTCGACATCCGCCTCGATTTCGCACCCGGAGGCCGCGGGCGCGTCGCCATGCTGACCGGCACCGGCGCCTTCGCGCCGCGTCTCCAGCGCATCAAGGCGTTTCGCAACCTGGTGGATCGCTGCGGCTGGTCGGACGCAGTCCGCCTGCCGATGCCGAGCGACGCATCCGTAATCCGTTCGTACGAGCGGCTGATCAAGATGAACGGCGAAACCGCGCTGCTCATGATCTCGCCGCCCCGGCCCGTCGGCCCGCCCGTTCGGCGCGGCAAGCCCTACACGACCATTGCAAAGCTCGCGGAGACCGTTCACGCCTTCGTGGCCATGGACAAGGGGCTGCGCGCACTGGGCTTGAGCGCACCCTACATCTACGGCGAGGATCTCGATGCGGGCCTCCTGCTGATCGAGGATCTGGGCGCCGATCCCGTGACCGACGAGAACGGCCCGATCCCGGAACGTTATGCGGAAGCCACGCGTCTGCTCGTCAAGCTTCACAGCATCGAGCTGCCGCAGGTGCTGCCCGTGGCGGACGGAATCGAACACGCGCTCCTCCCTTACGATCTCGAAGCGCTTCTGATCGAGGTGGAGCTTCTCGCCGACTGGTACGTGCCGCACATCATCGGCACGCAGCTCTCGGGCTCCGCGCGCGCGGAATTCCTCAATCTCTGGACGGAGGCGCTCGGTGAGATTCTCGCAAGCCCCACGACCTGGACCCTACGCGATTATCATTCGCCGAACCTGATCTGGATGGCGGAGCGCGAGGGCCTGCAGAGCGTGGGCCTCATCGATTTCCAGGATGCGGTTCTGGGCTCGCCCGCCTATGACGTCGCCTCCCTGCTCCAGGATGCGCGCGTCACCGTGCCGGCCGACCTCGAGCTCAAGCCCATCGGCCTTTACGCCCGCGAGCGCAAAGGCGCGGATCCAGCCTTCGACGTATCGGCCTTCGCCCGCGCCTACGCGATCATGGCGGCGCAGCGCGCCACCAAGATCCTCGGCATCTTCGCCCGCCTCGACCGGCGCGACGGCAAGCCCCATTACCTGAAGCACCTGCCGCGGATCGAAGCCTATCTCATCCGCAATCTGGCGCATCCCGCCTTGGCGAAGCTCAAGGTCTGGTATGAGAACTATCTCCCGAGGCTCATCCCGCACGACGATGAGACGCCTCCTTCCGCTTGAGCATTGTCCGTGTCCCATCCCCCTCATCGTCAGCCCCATACCGCCATCATTCTCGCCGCGGGCCTCGGCACGCGCATGCTGCCGATCACGGCCACCATGCCGAAACCGCTCGTGAAGGTGGCGGGCGAGAGCCTGATCGATTTCGCGCTCGACAGGCTGCACGAGGCGGGCATCGGCAAAGTGGTGGTGAACGTGCATTACTTCGCGGACATGCTGGAAGCGCATCTGCGCACCCGGGCAGCTCCGGAGATCGTCGTTTCCGACGAGCGCGACCGGCTCCTCGAAACCGGGGGCGGCGTGAAGAAGGCATTGCCCCTTCTGGGAAAGGATCCCTTCGTCACCTTCAACTCCGATTCCATGTGGATCGAAGGGGGCGAACCGAATCTCAAGCGCCTCGTGGCCGCATGGGAGCCTCGGCGGATGGACATCCTGATGCTCGTCGCCCCGTTATCCACAAGTGTCGGCTACGAGGGCTACGGCGACTTCCATCGCGATCCGGACGGCCGCCTGCACCGCCGGGGCGGCGATCCGCATGCCGATTTCGTCTATGCGGGCGTGGCCATCGTGAAGCCGGATCTCGTGGAGGGAACATCCGAGGGAGCCTTCTCGGCCAACGCTTTCTACGACCGCGCCATCGCGAACGGCCGCCTCTACGGCTTGCCTCTGGAAGGCCAATGGCTGCATGTTGGAGAGCCTCACACCATTGCCGAGGCGGAAAAGTGCCTTGCCGCGAGCAAGCGATGAGGTGTCGTTGTGTCGAGCCAGCCGCGCGTTTTTTCGATCCCTCCGGGTTGCGCCTTTCTGCCGACCCTTGTGGACGCGCTGCTCGAAGGCCGTCTCGTCGGGCCTCTCTCTGACGATCCCGCGGCGCTCGCCGATGTCACGATCTACGTTCCGACCCGCCGCGCCACCCGCGCGCTGATCGCGCTTCTGGCGGAACGCGGCGCGGGCCGCGCCCAGCTCCTGCCGCGCATCGTGCCTCTGGGCGAGACGGACGAAGCGGAATTCGAGCTGACCGGTCTGGAAGGCACGCCGCTCGCGGAAGCCGCGAGCCTGAAGCCGCCGATTCCGCCGCTGGAACGCCGCCTCATTCTCACGCGACTCGTGCAGCGCTGGTCGACCCAGGTGGACCGCGCACTCCTGCAGCTCGGCCCCGAAGTGCCCTTCATGGTGCCCGCCTCCCCGGCCGATGCGGTGAATCTCGCGGGCGATCTGGAAACGCTGATGGATGCCTTCACGACGGAAGGCGTCGACTGGCATGCGCTCGAACTCGCCGTGGATACGGACTATTCGAAATACTTCGAGATCACGCGCCACTTCGTGCAGATCGCGAGCGAGCACTGGCCCGAGATCCTCGCCGAGCGTCAGGCGAGCGATCCCGCGCAGCGGCGCACGGCGCTCCTCGAAGCGGAAGCGCGCAGGCTTTTCCGGGAGCGGCCGGAGCATCCCATCATCGTCGCAGGCTCCACGGGCTCGGTGCCCGCAACCGCCAGTCTGATGGCCGTCATCGCACGCCTGCCGCGAGGGGCCATCGTGCTTCCCGGTCTCGACACGGATCTCGATGAAGAGAGCTGGGCCACCATCGGCGGCGCGGGCGACGACGACAGCGATCCGGTGCACAGTCATCCGCAGGCCTCGCTGCGCCGTCTCGTCGACAGGCATCTGCGCATTCCGCGCTCCGAAATCTCCCTTCTGGGCAAGCCGCCGGAACCGGCGCGAGCGCGCAACCATCTGCTGTCGGAAGCGCTCCGCCCCGCCGATACCACGGACCGCTGGGCGCTCATCGCGCCGGAAGAGCGCCTGCGCATGGGTCGCAGCGGCTGCGAAGGCATCACGATCATCGAGGCCGCGGACGAGCGCGAGGAAGCCTTCGCCATCGCCATTGCCCTGCGCGAGACCCTCGTTCACCCGGACAAGACCGCGGCCCTCGTCACGCCCGACCGTGCCCTGGCGTCACGGGTGACGGCCGAACTCGCCCGCTGGGGACTGAGCGTGGAGGATTCGGCGGGCGTTCCACTGTCCGACACGCCCGCCGGACGGCTCGCGCGTCTGACCGCGGAGGCGGCGGCCGACGATTTGAGCCCCGTGCGCCTGCTTTCCTTGCTGGCGCATCCGCTCGTGCGCCTGGGTTTTCCGCGCGCCACCGTGGACCACGCCGCCAGCGTTCTCGAAATCGGCGTGCTGCGGGGCCCCGCGCCTGCGCCCGGCATCGACGGCATGCGCGCCGCGCTTGCTGCGCGCCGTCAGGGAAAGGACCACCGCACGCCCCGCCCGCGCGCGCGCCTCACCGAGGCGGATTGGGAACTCGCCGATACGCTCCTGCAGCGTGTCGGCCTCACCTTCGAGACCTTCACGCCCGCCGCGCAGGGCGAGAACCGTCTCGACCTCATGGCTCTCGTGACGCACCATCGGCGCGCCTTCGAGCTTCTCTGCGCGCAGCCCGAGGAGGACGAAGAGGGCATGAGCGAGCCGTCCCTCGAGCCGCTCGCCGCTCTCTTCGACGATCTCGAGAATTCGGACATCCGTGAAGAGGAAGGCCATCCGCTCGTCGGCCGCTTCGTCGACTATCCCGCCTTCTTCACCGCGCTCGCCAAGCAGCGCTCCTTGAGCCCCTCCCCGCGCTCCACCCATCGCCGCCTGAAGATCCTCGGTCTCCTGGAGGCACGTCTTCTCACCGTCGACCGCGTCGTGCTCGGCGGCCTGGACGAAGGCACCTGGCCGCCGCGCACGGTGACGGATGCGTTCCTCAATCGCCCCATGCGGGCCCGCGTCGGCCTGATGCCGCCCGAGCGGCGCATCGGCCAGACGGCCCACGATTTCGTGCAGGCGCTCGGCACGCACGACGTGGTGATCACCCGCGCGCATAAACGCGACGGCTCGCCCATGGTGTCCTCGCGCTTCCTGCAGCGCCTCAAGGCCTTCACCGGCAAGGAGGTCTGGGAGCGGATGGTGAAGGCGGGCGACTATTACCGCCGTCTTGCGCGCACCCTCGATACGCCTGCGCCTGCGCCTGCGCTCCCGCGGCCGCGTCCGAAGCCCGATCCCGCCCTCTTCCCGCGCAGCCTGAGCGTCACGGAGGTCGAAACGCTGGTGCGCGATCCCTACTCGATCTTCGCGCGCCACGTTCTCAAGCTCGATGCGCTGGAAGCGATCGCGGTCGCGCCGAGCGCGGCGGAGCGCGGCACGATCATCCACGACGTGATCGGCGGGTTCGCCGAACGCTTTCCGGAGAATCTGCCGGCCCATGCTCAGGAGATCCTGCTGGGCCTCGGCGAGGATGCGTTTGCCGACATCGCAGAGGCCTATCCCGAGCTCTACGCGGAATGGTGGCCCCGCTTCGAGCGATTGGCCGTCGCGTTTCTGGATTGGGAGCAGATGCGCCGTCCCGGGCTCGTGAAAGTCCACGCCGAACGTTCGGGCAGGCTCGCGATCCCGCTCCCGGACGGCTCGGTCTTCAACCTCCGCGCCCGCGCCGACCGGATCGAGCATCGCCGCGACGGCGGCTTCACGATCATCGACTTCAAGACCGGCCAGCCGCCGGGCGTGCGCGAGGTCTATGCGGGGTTCTCGCCGCAACTGACGCTGGAGGCGATGATGCTGATGAAGGGTGCCTTCAAGGGCCTGCCCATGGCGACGGAGACGCCCGATCTCGTCTACGTTCACACGACCGGTGGACGCGAACCGATCAAGCCGCGCGAGATCAAACCGGGACGGGACGAAGAGCGCTCGGTCCCCGAGATCGTGGAAGAACATCGTCGCCGCTTCGAGGGTATGATCGCGCGCTTCACGAAGGGCGAGGCGGCTTACGTCTCGCGGCCCTTCCCGAAATATGCGCGACGCTTCTCCGAATACGATCACCTGGCGCGCGTGAAGGAATGGTCGCTGGCGAGCGCCGGCGGGGGCGAGGGCGGCGAATGAGCAACGATCTCGTCATTCCCGACTACACGAAGGACGCGCAGCGCCGCGCCGCGAACCCGCGCGCTTCCGCATGGGTGTCGGCGAATGCGGGCGCGGGCAAGACGAAGGTGCTGACCGACCGCGTCGTGCGCCTGCTGCTCTCAGGGTCCCTGCCCGGCCGCATCCTGTGCCTCACCTTCACCAAGGCGGCGGCCGCCAACATGGCGATCCGCGTATTCGAGCGGCTGGGACGCTGGGTGACGATGGACGAGGACAGCCTCGTCGCGGAGCTCACGGAGCTCGAAGGCGCACGACCCACGAAAAGCGAAGTGAAACTCGCGCGCACGCTCTTCGCGCGCGCCGTCGAGACGCCGGGCGGCTTGAAGATCGACACCATCCACGCCTTCTGCGAGCGGCTTCTCCATCTCGTGCCGTTCGAGGCCAACGTGCCGGCGCGCTTCGCCGTTCTGGACGAGAGCCAGAGCGACGAGATGCTGGCGCAGGCCGTGAAGAACGTTCTGGCGGATGCCTCGAACGGCAATTTCCCTCAGTTGAAGGATGCGCTCGACATCATCAGCGTGGATGCCGTGGGCGATGCGCTCACCGCCGTGCTCAACGCGGCCCTGCGCTGCAAGTCCTTCCTCCACGATCCCACCGGCGTCGCGCGGTTGCAGCGGGAACTCGGCCTGTCGGGAGACGAGACGCTTGCGGGCATCGAGCAGGCGATGCTGGAGGGCGGCTTCGCACCGGAGAGCTGGCCGGCGGTCGCGCAGGAGCTGATGACCGGGAAAGCCACCGATCAGGAGCGGGCGGCGTCCTTCGTCGCGGCCGCGGAGGCGAGCGATCCCGCCGAGAAGCTCAAGCACTATCTGTCCGTGTTCCTGAAGGAATCCGACGGTCTGCCGCGCGCGGAATCGCGTCTCGTCACCAAGTCGGTCGCTCCCGCCCTGAAGGAGCGGCTGCTCGACGAGCAAAGCCGCATCTGGCGGCTGATGGACAAGCGCAAGGCTGCGCGCGCCCTCGAGCGCACGCGGGCGCTGTTCCTGCTGGCGGCCGAGATTCACGACCGGGTCGAACAGGCGAAGATGCGGCTCGGCGCGCTCGACTTCCAGGATCTCATCGACAGGACGCTGGCCCTGCTCTCGCGCGGCGACACGGCCTGGGTCCTCTACAAGCTCGATCGCGGCATCGACCATGTGCTGATCGACGAGGCGCAGGATACGAACCCGCAGCAATGGGAGATCCTGCGCAAGATCACGGAAGATTTCACCGCAGGCGAAGGCGCCGCGAGCGGGCGCATCCGCACGCGCTTTGCCGTGGGCGACCCCAAGCAGTCGATCTACGGATTCCAGGGGGCGGTTCCCCTGGAATTCGAACTGACGCGCAAGAGCTGGATGAAGGAGGCGAGGAACGCGGCGCTTCATTTCGAAGACGTGTCGCTCACCATGTCCTTCCGCTCCACGAAGGCGGTTCTCTCGGCGGTGGACGCCACCTTCGCGGTCGAGAAGAACTTCAAGGGCCTGTCTTTCGAGGACAAGGCCGTCGGCACCGTGCACGAAAGCGCCCGCCCGCATGCGCCCGGTCTCGTGGAGCTGTGGCCGACGGAGACGCCCGCCACGGAGGAAGAGCCCGAGGCCTGGGTTCTTCCCGTCGACGAGCCCGAGCAGCAATCGCCGCCCGTCGTCGTGGCGCGTCGCGTCGCACAGGCGGTGAAATGCTGGACCACCAAGGGCGACGAGAACGGCCGCATGTGGAGCGCGGGCGACGTGCTCGTTCTCGTGCGCAAGCGCGGCGCCGCCTTCGAGGCGGTGATCCGCGCCTTGAAGGAAGCGGGCGTGCCCGTGGCGGGTGCGGACCGGCTCAATATCGGCGAGCATATCGCGGTGCTCGATCTTGTGGCGGCAGGACGAGCGGCGCTGCTGCCGGATGACGACCTGACGCTTGCGACCGCGCTGAAATCGCCGCTCGTCGGCTTCACCGACGACGATCTCATCCGCATCGCCGCCGGCCGAGCGGACGACGCATCGCTCCATGCGGCTCTGCAGTGCCACGCGCAGGCCGGCGACGCCAAGGCGAAGCGCGGCTGCGAGGCGTTGCAGGCCTGGCGCGAACTTGCGGCGCAGAACGGCCCCTTCGGCTTCTTCGCCACCTTGCTCGGCCCGCGCGGCGGACGTTCGCAGCTCGTCGCGCGCCTGGGCAGCGAAGCGGGCGACGCCATCGACGCCTTTCTCTGCTTCGCGCATCAGTCGGAGATGACGGAAACGCCCTCGCTCACCGTCTTCCTCAATCGTTTCGAGTCGGCCTCGCACACGATCAAGCGCGATCTCGACTCCGTGAACAACGAAGTGCGCGTGATGACGGTGCACGGGGCCAAGGGCCTGGAGGCGCCGATCGTCATTCTCATCGACGGCTGCGAAGTGCTCGGCCGCGACCCGCCGCTGCTGTCGCTGCCGACAAGGACCGGCGAGACGATCCCCGTCTGGGCCCCGGGCCGGAGCGCCGATTGCAGCGTGATGGAGGAGGCGCGCGACGTCCTGCACGCCAAGGGCTACGAGGAGCACAACCGCCTTCTCTACGTGGCCATGACCCGCGCCAAGGACCGGCTGGTGATCGCGCCCTATCTCACGGGACGCAAGGATTCGCCGCATGAGGCCTGGTGCGAGATGATCCGCCACGGGCTCGTCGAGAAGGCGGGCGGCCTGGAGCGCAGCGAAGCTCCCTATGGGCCCATCGAGCTCTGGCGCGAGGGGTCGCCGCTCGCGCGAACGCTCGCGGCGGAATCCGACGTCGCACCCCTCGAAGCCTTCGAGGTGCCGCATTGGCTGAGCCTGACGGCTCGGCCGGAGCCGGAGCCCCTGCCGCCGATCCGCCCCTCCAGCGCCCTGGGCGCGGCCGACCGCATGACGCGGCCGGGGGACGGCCCCTATGCCCCCGAGGCGCGGCTTCGCGGTACCCTGGTCCATGCCCTGCTCGAACGCCTTCCTGCCCTCGATGCGGAGCATCGGGAGGCCATGGCGCGGTCCTATGTGCGGGCCCGGGCCCCGCGCCTCGCCCCCGAGATCTGCGAGACGGTGATCGCCAACGCTCTCGGCGTCCTGGAGCACGAGGATCTGAAGGCGCTTTTCGGGCCAGGCTCCCGGGCGGAAGCCCCCATCGCCGGCAAGGTGTCGACGATGGATGGAGAACTCATGGTCTCCGGCCAGATCGACCGCCTCGCGGTCCTGGAGCGCGAGGTCCTGGTGGCCGACTTCAAGACCACGGCCCGCGCGCCCAGACCTGGCCAGAAGCCGCCCCAAAGCTACGTGGCCCAGCTGGCGCTCTACCGGACCCTGCTCGCCGAGATCTACCCGAACAAGCGCATCCGCACCTTCCTGGTCTGGACCGCTGGACCGGTCATTCACGAGTTGATGGAACCCGAACTGGAATCGGCTCTTACCCTCATCAAAGCGGCGTGAGGGGAAGATAGCCCTTGCTTGATTCCCCGATCCGCCGTTCTTACCTTGGCTCTATCGTCGAGCGGCTCGCCTTGAGTCGCGGTATCAGAAATTCAAAGGTGATGTGATGGCGACCTTTAAGGTGACCGACGCGAGCTTCGCGCAGGACGTCCTGCAATCCTCCGAGCCCGTCGTGGTCGATTTCTGGGCGGAGTGGTGCGGCCCCTGCCGCATGATCGGCCCGGCTCTGGAAGAGATTTCCAACGAGATGGAAGGCCGCGTGAAGATCGCGAAGGTGAACGTGGACGAGAACCCGCAGATCGCCTCGCAGCTCGGCATCCGGTCGATCCCGGCGCTCATGATGTTCAAGGGCGGCCAAGTGGTGGCCCAGAAGATCGGCGCTGCCCCGAAGGGCGACCTCACCAAGTGGATTCAGACCTCGGCCTGATCACTCCAGCGCCTGAGACTGGAAAGGGGCCGAACCGGCCCCTTTTTCGCGTCCGGTCCTTAGCGCATCGTGCGAAAAAGTGGATCCGGTTTTTCGCGAGAACGATGCGCTCTTGCCAAGAAGGGAGCATCGGATCGAATCCCCAAAAGTGCAAGTCCGCTTTTGGGTCCGATGCTCTGACAACCGGACGTGTCATCGAGCTCACGCCCGATGCAGTCAGTCTCTGTTTTCGAGCATCTTTCCACGCAAAACCGGTTCCCACTTTTGCGTTCGATGCTCTAGGCCCGCTCCATGGCATCCTGGTCCATGTAGACGATTTCCCAGATATGCCCGTCGAGATCGCTGAAGCTTCGGCCGAACATGAAGCCGTGATCCTCCGGCTCCCGCATTTCCCGGCCGCCCTGGGCCAGAGCCCTCTCCACCAGCTGGTTCACCCGCTTCCGGCTCTCCACCGCAAGGCTGGTGAGCACCTCGGTCATGCGCGAGGTATCGGCCACGGGTCGGCGAGCGACCTCCCGGAACTTCGCCTCCGTGAGCAGCATGGCGAAGATGTCGTCGGAGATCGCCATGCAGGCGGCGGTCTCATCGCTGAGCTGCGCGTTGAAGCCGAAGCCCATCGTCTCAAAAAACCGCACCGACCGCTGAAGATCCTTCACCGGCAGGTTGACGTAGATTTTGGTGGCCATGGCCGCTTTCCTTATTCGGGCAGCGTTCCATTGGCTGCCAGCACCTCACCTGCCAGATAGAGCGAACCGCAGATCAAGACACGGGGCGGGCGTTCCCAAACGTAGTTGTGGAGCGAAGCCAATGCGGATTCGACACTCGGTGCGACGGAGGTGGTAAGCCCGACGCTCACCGCGATGGCGGCCACTTCCTCGGCGGGACGCGCCGCGATCTGGCCGGAAATCGGCACGGCGATCACCTCCCGCGCGAGGCCGGAGAAGTTCTTGAAGAAGGCCTGGGAGTCCTTGGTGCCGAGCATGCCGGCGATCACCACGAGCGGCGCATCGTTGCGTTCGCTCTGATCGGCCATGGCGGCGGCCAGAACGCGCCCGCCATCGATGTTGTGCCCGCCGTCGAGCCACAACTCGCTGCCGTGCGGGGCGATTTCCGGCAGGCGTCCCTTCGAGAGACGCTGCAACCGTCCGGGCCATTCGGCGCGGGTGAGCCCCGCCTCGAAGGCAGAGGTCTCGAACTGTTCGAAACCGGCCGCCCGCAGGGCCGCGATGGCCGTGCCCGCATTGGTGAACTGATGCCGCCCGATGAGCTTCGGACGCGGCAGGTCGAGCAAGCCCCTCTCGTCCTGGTAGACGAGACGGCCGCCCTCTTCGTGGATGGAGAAGTCCTGCTGGCCGATGATCAGCGGGGAGGCGCCGATGCGCTCCGCTTCGTCGTGCAGGGTCTGATCGGCCTCCACGTAATCCTGCGGCGCGATGATGGCCGGGCATCCGCGTTTGAAGATCCCCGCCTTTTCCTTGGCGATGGCCTCAAGGGTCGTGCCGAGATATTCCGCGTGGTCGTGGCCGATCGGCGTCACAACGGCGGCGGCGGGCCTGTCGATGACGTTCGTGGCGTCGAAGCGCCCGCCCAGCCCCACTTCGAGCAGCAGCACATCGGCCGGCTCCTCCGCGAAGATCAGCAGCGCCGCGGCCGTGGTGATCTCGAATACGGTGATCGGTTCGCCCGCATTCACCGCCTCGCACCGGCGGAAGGCTTCGACGAGGCGATCCTCGCTCACATATTGCCCGCCGCCGAAGCGCCCGAGACGGATGCGCTCGTGGAAACGCACAAGATGGGGTGAGGTATAGACATGAACGGCGAGGCCCGCGCTCTCCAGGATCGCCCGCATGAAGGCGATGGTGGAGCCCTTGCCGTTGGTGCCCGCCACATGAATGACGGGCGGCAGACGGCGCTCGGGATGACCGAGCTTTGCGAGCAGCCGCTGGATGCGCCCGAGCGACAGATCGATGGTCTTCGGGTGCAGGGCGAGAAACCGCGCGATCAGCGCATCGGAAGAGTCCACCGCCCTGCCCTCACTTATTCGGCCGCAGCCGCGACATCGGTCGTGATCGTGCCCTCGGTCGGAGCCGCCGCCGGAGCCTTCATGAACAGGCGCGAGAGACGGGCGATCGTCGGCTTCAGGTCATGGCGGTGCACCACCATGTCCACCATGCCGTGCTCCTTCAGGTATTCGGAACGCTGGAAGCCGTCAGGCAGCTTCTCGCGGATGGTCTGCTCGATCACGCGCGGACCGGCAAAGCCGATGAGCGCGCCGGGCTCAGCGAGATGCACGTCGCCCAGCATGGCATAGGATGCGGTCACGCCGCCGGTGGTCGGGTTCGTGAGCACGACGATATAGGGCAGGCGCGCATCGCGCAGGCGGCGGATCGCCACCGTGGTGCGCGGCATCTGCATGAGCGAGAGAATGCCCTCCTGCATGCGTGCGCCGCCAGAACCGGCGAAGAGCACGAAGGGCGTCTTCTTGTCGAGGGCCGTCTCGGCGCCTTTGACGAAGGCCTCGCCCGCCGCCATGCCCAGCGAGCCGCCCATGAAGCCGAAATCCTGCACGGCGATGGTCATCGGCAGCTCGTCGACGCGGCCGAAGCCCACCTTGAAGGCATCCTGCTGGCCCGTCTTGGTGCGGGCGTCCTTCAGGCGGTCGATGTAGCGCTTCTCATCGCGGAACTTCAGGGGATCGACGGGCACTTCGGGAAGCGCCACATCGAGCCAGGTGCCCCCGTCGAACATGAGCTGGAGGCGCTGCGTGGCCGAGATGCGCATGTGGTGGTTCGAGCCGGGAATGACCCACTGGTTCGCCTCCACGTCCTTGTGGAAGACCACCTGTCCCGTATCCGGGCACTTGATCCAGAGATTGTCCGGCGTCTCGCGCTTGAAGAGCGTCTTGATCTTCGGACGGACGACTTCGGAAATCCAGTTCATCGCTTCAATCCTCTCGTCATGGCCGGGCTTGCCCGGGCCATCCACGTCTGTCCACGCGGTCGAAGGCGTGGATGCCCGCATCGCGTGCGGGCGAGACGTTCAGTGTCATGCCGCCGCGCGCTTTTCCACCGAGCGCACGCCTTCGCTCAATTCCTTCACCAAGGTGGTGACGGCCTCGACCGAACGCGAGGTCGCGCGGCCCTGATCGTCGAGGGTGCCCTTCAGCGCATCGATGAGCGCCGAGCCCACCACGACGCCGTCGGCGCCTTTCGCCACCGCCGCCGCATGCGCGCCGCTCTTCACGCCGAAGCCCACCACGACCGGCAGGGGCGTATGATGCTTGATGCGCTCCACCGCCGTGGCGACCTTGCCGAAATCGGGCGTCGCCGCACCCGTGATGCCGGTGATCGAAACGTAATAAACGAACCCGGCCGTATTGGCGAGCACCGCCGGCAGGCGGCGATCGTCCGTGGTCGGAGTGGCCAGGCGAATGAAGGCAAGTCCCGCCTTCAGGGCCGGCAGGCACAGCTCGTCGTCCTCCTCGGGAGGCAGATCCACCACGATGAGGCCGTCGACCCCGGCATCCTTGGCATCGGTCAGGAAGCGATCGACGCCATAGACGTAGATCGGGTTGAAATAGCCCATCAGGATCACGGGCGTATCCTGATCCTCGGCCCGGAAGCGGCGGATGAGCTCGAGGGTCTTGACCGTGTCCTGGCCCACCTTCAGGGCCCGCAGTCCCGCCGCCTGGATCGCCGGACCGTCGGCCATGGGATCCGTGAACGGCAGGCCGAACTCGACGATGTCGGCCCCCGCCTTGGGCAGGCTCTTCAGGATCGCGAGGGAAGTCTCGGGGTCCGGGTCTCCCGCCATGATGTAGGTCACGAGAGCGGCGCGGCCTTCCGCACGGCATTGTTCAAAACGGGCTTCGATGCGCTTGGTCATGGGCGGGTCTTTAGCACGGGAAGGAGACGGGATGAAATCGTTTAACGCATGTCGTCATGCCCGCGCCTAGCGCGGGTATCCACGTCTTTGCGGCGCTGCGGATGCCAAGACGTGGATGGCCGGGAAATCCCCGGATCGAGTCCGGGGATGACCAAGACAAGCGGAGTGTTAAGCGATCTCGGTCCCCAGATGCTCGGCGATCTGGAACAGGTCCTTGTCGCCGCGGCCGCTGATATTGACCACCATCAGGTGATCCTTCGGCTTCTTGGGCGCGAGCTCCATGACCTTGGCGAGCGCGTGGCTGGGCTCCAGCGCGGGCAGGATGCCCTCGAGACGCGCGCAGAGCTGGAAGGCCTCCAGCGCCTCCTCGTCGGTGGCGGAGATGTAGTTCACGCGGCCCATCTCGTGCAGCCATGCATGCTCGGGGCCGATCCCGGGATAGTCGAGGCCCGCCGAGATCGAGTGGGCGTCGTTGATCTGCCCGTCATGGTTCATGAGCAGATAGGTGCGGTTGCCGTGCAGCACCCCCGGACGACCGCCGCTGAGCGAGGCCGCATGGAGCTTGTCGAGCCCATGGCCCGCGGCCTCCACGCCGTAGATCTCGATGCCCTTGTCGTCGAGGAACGGATGGAACAGCCCGATGGCGTTGGAGCCGCCGCCGATGCAGGCGACGAGCGAATCCGGCAGGCGGCCTTCGGCCTCCATCATCTGCGCGCGGGTCTCGTCGCCGATGACGCATTGGAAATCGCGCACCATGGCGGGATAGGGATGCGGGCCCGCCACCGTGCCGATGCAGTAGAAGGTGTCGGCCACGTTCGTCACCCAATCGCGCAGGGCCTCGTTCATGGCATCCTTGAGCGTCCTGGTGCCCGACTGGACCGGCACCACCTTGGCGCCCAGCATGTTCATGCGGAAGACGTTGGGCTTCTGCCGCTCCACGTCGACAGCGCCCATGTAGACGATGCATTCGAGGCCGAAGCGCGCGCAGAGGGTGGCGGTGGCGACACCATGCTGGCCTGCGCCGGTTTCGGCGATGATGCGCTTCTTGCCCATGCGGCGGGCGAGAAGGATCTGGCCCAGCACGTTGTTCACCTTGTGGGCGCCGGTATGGTTCAGCTCCTCGCGCTTGAAGTAGATCTTCGCGCCCCCGAGATGCTCCGTCATGCGCTCCGCGAAATAGAGCGGGCTCGGACGGCCGATATAGTGCTTGGAGAAATACTCCATGTCGGCATGGAAGGCCGGATCGTTCCTGGCCTCGTCATAAGCCTTCTCCAGCTCGAGAATGTTCGGCATCAGGGTCTCGGCGACGAAACGTCCGCCGAACTGACCGAAATGCCCGCGCTCGTCGGGACCGGTGCGGAAGGAATTGGGGTGGGCTTGAGCTGACACGGGCCTGTCCTGCCTTAAATTGAGCATTTCCCGGAAAGTGGATGCCGGTTTCCCTGTCGAGGAAATGCGTACTTCCTTTTATAGCTGGGCAGCGAATGCTGTCCGGGCTGCCTTGACGAAGGCTTCGATCCTGGCCGGATCCTTCCGGCCCGGTCCGCTTTCCACCCCCGATGAAACGTCGACAGCCTTGGGCCTGGTGAGCCGGATGGCCTCCGCCACGTTGTCGGGGTTGAGACCTCCTGACAACATGATGGAGAGAGCCGGGTCAAGCCCATTCAGGAGCGTCCAGTCGAAGGAGATGCCATTGCCGCCCGGCAAGGAGCCTTCCGCCCGGGGCGGCTTGGCGTCGAGCAGGATGTGCTCGACAGCTCCTGCATAGGGAAGAAGGGCAGCGAGATCGCCTCGCTCGGCGATGCCGAAAGCCTTCATGACGGGACGGCGAAGCATCGAGCGGATCTCGGCGACGCGCTCGGGGCTCTCGTGCCCATGAAGCTGGATCAGGTCTGGGTTGATGGCCTCGACGGCCTGCGCAATCTCCTCGTCGCCGGGATCGACCAGAAGCACGACGCGCTGGGCGCGGCCCTTGGCCTGCAGGGACAGACGATGGCCGAGATCGAGAGTCAGGTGGCGGGGGCTTTTCGGAAAGCGCACGAACCCCACCATGTCCGCGCCGGCATCGAGCGCGGCCGCGAGGGTTTCGGGGGTCGAGAGCCCGCAGATCTTGATCAGATTGGTCATGGGCCCGTTCTACGACGTTTTGGGCAACAAACGCCACACCAGCATCGCCGCAGCCAGATCCTCCAGGGCCGTGCCGACCGATTTGAACAGGGTGACGGCCCCATCGCTCCGCTGCGGCGGATGGCGGCAGAGGTCGAACAGGGTGCCGCGCACATGCCCCGGTTCGATTGTCCCCTCCCGGAGGGAAAGCGCCACGTCCCCGCCTTCGGAGAGCGCGGCCTGGGTATCGACATAGACCAGGGCCTTGCGCAGGGCCTCGTCGTCGGCCTCCCGCATCGTCAGGTTGAACGCGCCCACGAGGTCGAGATGGGCGCCTTCCTTCAGCCATGCGCCCTTCACGACGGGCGCGGTCGAAAGCGTCGCGCAGGAGACGAGGTCGGCCTCGCGCACCGCCGCTTCCAGGTCCGTGACGGCCGTGACCGGGAGGCCCTCGGCACGAAGCTCCGCCGCCAGGGCTTCGGCCTTGCCGGGCCTGTGATTCCAGAGGGAGACCTCGCGAATGGGCCGCTGGCTCGCGTGAGCGCGGATCAGGAAGGGCGCGAGCGCGCCCGATCCCACCATCACCATCCGGGCTGCGTCCGCACGGGCCAGATGCCGCGCGGCGAGCGCGGAGGCCGCGGCCGTGCGCCAGACCGTGAGGCGCGTACCGTCGAGAACGGCGACGGGCTCGCCCGTCTCGCCGTTCATCAGGAGGTACGAGCCCATGACGCTGGGAAGGTTCTTCGCCCCGTTGTCCGGAAAGACGGAAACCACCTTCACGCCCACGAATCCGTCCCCTGCGGCCGGACCGGTCCAGGACGGCATCAGCAGCAGCGTTCCGGAGGAACCCGGGCGCTCGATCTCGTGATGGTGCCGTACCGGCGTGACCATGTCGCCGCGAAAGGCCTCGGCAAGCGCCTCGACGAGAGCCGGAAAGGTGAGGATCCGGTCGATCTCGGCTGACGAAACGACGCGCATGGTCGACGGCGGGCCTGACAGTTTTAGAATCCGGACGATTGCGGGGCCGGCAGGGTGGCCGGCAGGCCCGCCGCGGCATTCTGGCTGCGCAGGCGCTCGGTTTCGTGGCGCAGCTGATCGGCCTCGCGGCGATAGCGGCGCCGGGCCTTGCGGGTCTTGCCCTGAGCCAGCCAGGTCGCCGTGCCGCCAATGACGACGCCGACCATGACGGCGGCGAAGATCACGGCAAAGAGAGGAAGCTGTGCCGCGAATTCAGGCGCATCCTTGGAGAATGGATCCAGCGACAGGGTCACCGGAGCGCGATTCGCGACGGCGAGCAACACGACCAGAATCGCGACCGGCAGAAGAATGAGCGCCTTCAGAAAGCGAATCACGAGCACCTCACGAGCATTGTTATTGGGCCGCGGCGGCCTTCAGCACTTTCGAAGCCGGGGCATTGAGCCGCTGGCGCATTTCCTTGCCCGTCTTGAAGACGGGAACAACCTTTTCGGAAATGGAAACGGACTCGCCCGTGCGCGGGTTGCGGCCGGTGCGGGCGTCGCGCTTCTTGACGGAAAATGCGCCGAAGCCACGCAGCTCCACCCGGTCGCCCCGCGCGAGCGCATCCGCGATCGTGTCGAGAATCGCATTTACGATCTTCTCGACGTCGCGTTGGTACAAATGCGGGTTCTGCTCAGCGAGCTTGAGCACCAGTTCTGATTTGATCATGGATGAGCTATATCTTTGACGATGCTTTATTTTTCTGAAGGTTGCCAGACGACCAGCAGCCCGTCAAGCTGCGCTGCCTCAACGTGAGCATCCGCTCGACGCAGGGCTTGCGCCACTCTCTCGAAGCCGGCGAGGTCCGCCGTCGCCGCCGCCATGGTGAAGATCGAGAAGTCATGGTCGGAGCGCGGTTTCCAATCGCGAATCGGAAGGTTCTTTGCGACGCCCTTCTCGGTCTCGAGCCAGGCGACCGCGTCGCGCTCGCTCCCGAGCCTGTCCACGAGCTTCATGGGCACGCCCTGGCGGCCGCTGAAGACCTGGCCGGTGGAAGCCGTAGCGAGCTCGCTCTCGTTCAGGTGGCGGCGCTCGCGCACGAGAGTCTTGAACCAGTCATAGGTGTCGCCGACGACGGATTGGATGGCCGCGCGGGCTTCGGGCGACGTCGGCGTGAAGGGATTCGGCTCTGCCTTGAGGGGAGCGGATTTGATCGTCTCTACCTTCACTCCGACATTCCCCAGGAGGCCGGACACATCCGGATACTGGAACAGCACCCCGATGGAGCCCACGAGGGAGGTCTCCCGTGCAACGATGTAGTCGGACGCGATGGCCGTGATATAGCCGCCCGAGGCCGCCGTGCCGTCCACGAAGGTGACTACGGGCTTCTTCTCCGAGAGACGGCGGATGTTCCGGTAAAGCTCCTCGGAGCCCGTGGTGGTGCCCCCGGGACTGTTGATGGAGATCACGACGCCGGAGACGAGGCTGGAATCACGCACCCGCTCCATCAGCTCCGCCATGCGCTGGTTGCCGGTGATCACGCCGTCGATCGAGATGCGGGCGATCTGCTGCTGCACGGCGCCATAGCCCATCCGGTCCGCGGCGGCGTAGCCCAGGGCGGCCACGGCGGCGATCAATCCTGAGAAGCCGGCGATGCGCCAGAAGGAGAGCTTGCGGCGCAGACGACGGCGGTCGGCAATGGCTTCGGCATCGATGGACATCGGTTCGTCTCTAACTCGGTTCACTCGCGTGCGGAGGCAGCACCCTAGAGCGGTTTGCGCCGCTATGGAATTGCAAACCCGTCATTTTTCGCGAACCGGATCATCGGGCGGCGAACCGCGATCCGTCTCGCGACGGCTTCAACGCGAAGGCAGATAGGGCGGCTTGGAGCATGTCCAACCCAAATCCATGCATGGATCACGCGGGCTCCGGGCATAAAAAATCCCCGGGCCGAAGCCCGGGGATCCATCAGACCCTGAGATAGGATGAGTCCGATTACTTCTTGTCTGTACGGGCCTTGAGAGCCGCGCCCAGGATGTCGCCGAGCGACGCGCCCGAATCGGCCGAGCCGTACTGAGCCATGGCTTCCTTCTCCTCAGCGACCTCGAGGGCCTTGATGGAGACGGTGACGCGGCGGGCCTTGCGGTCGAACTGCGTGACGCGGGCGTCGATCTTCTCACCCGCAGCAAAGCGCTCGGGACGCTGATCGGCGCGGTCGCGAGCAAGCTCCGAGCGCTTGATGAAGGTGGTGAGGTCGGTATCGACCAGCTTCACCTCGAGGCCGCCGTCCTTCACCTCGAGAACCTCGCAGGTGACGATCTGGCCCTTCCTCAACTCGCCGGCCTCGGCGAAAGGATCGCCCGCCAGCTGCTTGATGCCGAGCGAGATGCGCTCCTTCTCGACGTCCACGTCGAGAACCTGAGCGCGAACCATGTCGCCCTTCTTGAAGTCGTCGATGACCTGCTCGCCCGGACGGTTCCAGTCGAGATCCGAGAGATGGACCATGCCGTCGACGTCGTTCTCGAGGCCGATGAACAGACCGAACTCGGTCTTGTTCTTCACCTCGCCCTCGACGACCGAGCCCACGGGGTGCTTCTCGGCGAAGGCCTCCCACGGGTTCTGCAGCGTCTGCTTCAGGCCGAGCGAGATACGACGCTTCACCTGGTCGACCTCGAGGATCACGACCTCAACCTCCTGAGAGGTGGAGATGATCTTGCCGGGGTGGACGTTCTTCTTCGTCCAGGACATCTCGGAGACGTGGATCAGACCTTCGATGCCCGGCTCGAGCTCGACGAACGCACCGTAATCGGTGATGTTCGTGACGCGGCCCTTCAGCTTGGCGCCGACAGGGTAACGAGCGGCGATGCCCTCCCACGGATCGGCCAGCAGCTGCTTGATGCCAAGCGAGATGCGGTGCGTCTCGTGGTTGATCTTGATGATCTTCACCTTCACCGTCTGGCCGATCGTTACGACCTCGGACGGATGGTTCACGCGGCGCCACGCCATGTCGGTGACGTGCAGCAGGCCGTCGATGCCGCCGAGATCAACGAACGCACCGTATTCGGTGATGTTCTTGACCACGCCGTCGATGACCTGACCCTCTTCGAGGTTGGCCACGAGCTCGGAGCGCTGCTCGGCGCGGCTCTCTTCGAGAACCGTGCGGCGCGACACGACGATGTTGCCGCGGCGGCGATCCATCTTGAGGATCTGGAACGGCTGAGCCACGCCCATGAGCGGGGTGACGTCGCGAACGGGACGGATGTCCACCTGCGAGCGGGGCAGGAACGCCACGGCGCCGTCGAGGTCGACCGTGTAGCCGCCCTTGACCTGGTTGAAGATGGTGCCATTGACGCGCTCGCCGGCCTCGAAGGCCTTCTCGAGCTTCACCCACGACTCTTCGCGGCGGGCCTTGTCACGGGAGATGACGGCCTCGCCCAGCGCATTCTCGATGCGCTCGACATAAACCTCGACCTCATCGCCGACCTTGATCTCACGGTCGCGGTTGGGGCCGGTGAATTCCTTCAGAGCGACGCGACCCTCGGTCTTCGCGCCGATATCGATGACCGCGACATCCTTCTCGATGGCGACCACCTTGCCCTTCACCACCGAGCCTTCGTTGATCTCGGACGTGCGGAAGGATTCTTCGAGCAGAGCAGCAAAATCTTCACGGCTCGGCTGTTGGAAAGCTGCAGACATATGTTCTCCTGAATGGCCCTCGTTTAAAGGGGCAACGCCGGCGGCTCGTGTGAACGGGCCGTTTCCCTCCGTCGCCGCCCAGGACGCCCCCTTGAGGGCCGTGTCCAAGGCGTGCCGCTTCAAAAGCGGGCCGGCGTATCATCGGCGGACGGAAACGCTTTGTTCGTCAAGACTTTAGCGGAACACCTCAGGGGTGCGCATCAGGCACCTTCGAACACGACGCACCGCAAATGTCTGTCGAATAGGCGTTCCTTTATCCCAAATCGCCTTGGATCACAAGACTTTCAACCCCTTGAGCCTCACGGCTCGCGCATCGAGAGGCTCAAGGGATGCCAGGGATGCCTTCAGTCCTCGTGGATCAGGCTGTGATCGCGGGTGTCCTTCATGCGCAGGTAAACGATGAGGGAGAGACCGATCATGATCGTCACGTAGATGAAGAATCCGTACTCCATTCCGGCCTGCTTGAACCAGAGCGCCACGTATTCCGCGGTGCCGCCGAAGACCGTATTGGCGAGGGCATAGGGCAGAGCCACGCCCAGCGCGCGGATATGGGCCGGGAACATCTCCGCCTTCACGACCGCGTTGATGGAGGTGTATCCGGTGACGATCACGAGCGCCGCCAGGGCCAGCGCGAAGGCCGCGTAGGGATTGTTGGTGCCCGCGAGCGTCGAGAAGATCAGGTAGGTAAACAGCACGCCGAGAACGCCGAAGCCGACCATGATCGGCTTGCGCCCGATCCGGTCCGACAGCGAACCCGCCACCGGCTGCAGCACCATGAACACGAAGAGAGCCGCCGCCGTGATCTGGCTCGCCGTCTCGCGGGAGAAGCCGGAGGTGTTGACCAGGAACTTCTGCAGGTAGGTGGTGTAGGCATAGAAGGCGAGCGTGCCGCCGGCCGTGAGCGCGATCACCGTGAAGGCCTCGCGGGGATACTTCGTGAAGAGCGCAAGACCGCTGGAGCGGGGCGCCTTCGCGCCCTTGGCGTTCTTGTAGGACTCCGTCTCGGCCAGCCCGCGCCGGAGATAGAAGACCACCACGGCCAGGATGCCGCCGATGAAGAAGGGAATGCGCCATCCCCAGGCCTCGAGAGCCTGCTCGGACAGCACCTGCTGGAGAACCAAAAGCACGGCCAGGGCCAGGAGCTGCCCCGAGATCAGCGTCACATACTGGAAGCTGGAGAAGAAGCCGCGGCGGCTCTTGCCGGCCATCTCGCTCAAATAGGTGGCGCTGGCGCCGTACTCGCCGCCCACGCTGATGCCTTGGAGCAGGCGGGCCAGGACCAGGATCACGGGAGCCAGCACGCCGATGCTGTCATAGCCCGGTGTGACGGCGATCATCAGCGAGCCGGTGCACATGAGCGTCACGGAGAGGGTCAGGCCGGCCTTGCGTCCCTTGCTGTCCGCATAAATGCCCATGATCCAGGCCCCGATGGGCCGCATGAGGAAGCCGACGGCGAACACCGCCGCCGCGCTCAGGAGCTGCGCGGTCTGATCACCCTTGGGAAAGAAGATCGGGGCGAAGTAGAGGGTAAAGGCGGAATAGACATACCAGTCGTACCATTCGACCATGTTGCCCGCCGATCCGCCGAGGATCGATTTCAGGCGATGCCTGCGATCGGCGAGATTGTTTTCCTTCAGCATAAGTTCGTTCGTTCCAATAATGCATGCCCTCCCCCGCGCCGGGAGAGCGCATGGCCTGAGAAGAGGCTTAATTTTTGTGAGAAAGAAGCAGCAGCGTTGGCGTTCCACTGCAGCATTATATTTCCTGGGGGCATACGCCTGCCATGACGATACGTCAAACTGCAGGGGCCCCAATGCGAGATCTGTACCTTTGCCGTTGCTTCCGGGCTAAATACTTACGCAGATTGCGAAACTGCCGGGCGAGAAATCCCGAATTGTCTACGACTAAAGGCCAATGCGTCTAGAGCGGGACTTCCGAGCGCCGGGCCTGGGTGACCGCCCATTCGAGCGCCTGTTCGAGCCGGTCGTTGCCCCAGAACATTTCTCCGTCCTCGGCGAAGAAGGTCGGAGCCCCAACGACGCCGCGGGAGAGCGCCTCGTCGTTCAGACGCCGCAGGCGGCCTTTGGTGGCATCCGATTGCGCCTCGTGGACAGTCTTCTCCGGGTCGAGCCCGAGGCCGGACAGGATGCCGGAGAGCACCTGCGGGTCGGAGATGTCGCGCCCCTCACCGAACTCCGCCGCGTAGACCGCCTGGGTGAAGACGGGCGTCCAGCCCTTGTCGAGACCGAGAAGGGCGAGGCGGGCGGCCAGGAGCGTGTTCTGTGGAAAGAGACTGGGCCTGTAGAGGGGAAGACCGAAACGCGCGGCTTCCCGCTCCATGTCCCGCCACATGTAGCGGCCCTTGGCCGGATAAAGGTTGAAGGGCGAGGTCTCCCACCCCTGAGCCTTGAAGATCGGGCCGAGAAGAAACGGCCGCCACATGAGCTCCACTCCCGCCTCCTCGGCCGCCTGCTCGATGCGCATGGCCGTCAGATAGGAATAGGGCGAGGCGAATTCGTACCAGAACTCGAAAAACGGGCGGCGGATCATGGGCCTCTCCTTGCCTTTCAGGCCCATCGCTAGAGCATCGCCTGCCCCTTGGGCAGGCCCTGCCATTACGGGCAGGAATGCGAGAGAAGCATGACTTTGCGGGCTGTCAGCCGACCTTGTGGCCGTCGGATTCAATCCGCGTCAATTCCGAAGGGCCGACAATCATCCGGATCGAAGATCAGTCTAGCTTCGGTTTCGGGATCGATGGGATGTTGTCGTCACTGACGCTTATTTTTCCCGATATCAGCACCAGACATCGGATCGGGACGCCCTGATTGACACAATGGCTGGAGACGAAAGAACGCTCGCGCTCCGGCACGGCAGCGATGTTGACTTTGACATCTCCCACAGGCTTTCCATCTTCACTGTATGCCGGGCACCTTCCTTCGTCCAACTCCTTCAGGGAGACCCAGCACAAAAGGTCGACCTCTTGTCCTGAAAAGGCTTGCGGATCACTCACGACTTCCAACGGGATAGTTCGGCCTCCGCGTGCCTCCTTATTCGCCCCGGCCTGGGCCTGCCAGGCAATCGGAAGCAGGGGCAGGAGCCAGGACAGCACCACCAGTATCTGCGCTTTATATCGTATCATTTCAGTTTCGTAGCATCGAACTCCGACACTGCGCAATCGCCGTGCCCCTGGAAGGTCTTGGTTGCACTTCCAAAGCATCCCGGCTAAGTCGCGGATACCCTTTCATTCTGGAACATCGATTATGGCTGAGAAGCGCGTGAACAAGGTCGTGCTCGCCTATTCCGGCGGTCTCGACACCTCCATCATCCTCAAGTGGCTGCAGACCACCTATGGCTGCGAGGTGGTGACCTTCACCGCCGATCTCGGCCAGGGCGAGGAGCTGGAGCCCGCCCGCAAGAAGGCCGAGCTTCTGGGCATCAAGCCGGAAAACATCTTCATCGAGGACCTGCGCGACGAGTTCGTGCGCGACTATGTGTTCCCGATGTTCCGTGCCAACGCGCAGTATGAGGGCCTGTACCTGCTCGGCACCTCCATCGCCCGCCCGCTGATCGCCAAGAAGCAGATCGAGATCGCCGAGAAGGTCGGTGCCGACGCGGTCGCCCACGGTGCGACCGGCAAGGGCAACGACCAGGTGCGCTTCGAGCTGGGCTATTATGCCTTGAAGCCCGACGTGACCGTGATCGCCCCCTGGCGCGAATGGGACCTGCGCTCCCGCGAGCAGCTCATCGCCTTCGCCGAGGCCCATCAGATCCCGATCGCCAAGGACAAGCGCGGCGAGGCTCCGTTCTCCGTGGACGCCAACCTGCTGCACGCCTCCTCCGAGGGCAAGGTCTTGGAAGACCCGTCCCTGGAAGTGCCGGATTACGTCTATTCGCGGACCAACGATCCCGAAACCGCCCCCGACACGCCGACGGTGATCTCCATCACCTTCGAGAAGGGCGATCCGGTCGCCATCGACGGCAAGAAGATGGGTCCGGCAGACCTGCTGGCGAAGCTCAACGAACTCGGCCGCATCAACGGCATCGGCCGTCTCGACCTGGTCGAGAACCGGTTCGTGGGCATGAAGAGCCGCGGCATGTACGAGACGCCCGGCGGCACGATCCTTCACCTCGCCCATCGCGGCATCGAGTCGATCACGCTCGATCGCGGCGCGGCGCACCTGAAGGACGAGCTGATGCCGAAATACGCCGAGCTCATCTATAACGGCTTCTGGTTCAGCCCTGAGCGCGAGATGCTGCAGGCCCTCATCGACAAGTCTCAGGAACTCGTCACCGGCGAAGTGAAGCTGAAGCTCTACAAGGGCGGCGTCCACATCATCGGCCGCGAGAGCCCCTACACCCTCTACGACCAGGACCTGGTCACCTTCGAGGAAGGCGCGGTCGCCTACGACCACCGCGACGCCGCGGGCTTCATCAAGCTCAACGCGCTTCGCCTGCGCACCCTCGCCCAGCGCAAGAAGAAGCTCGGGCTGTAAGCCATGGATGCGTCGGTCGTTGCCGTCAGCCGCAGCCCGACGCATTCCTTTTCCAAGCCGAATGCGGACGGCATCCGGCTCGTTGCCGGGATGGGCGTCGAAGGCGACGCCCATGCGGGAGAAACGGTCAAGCACCGCTCCCGCGTGAAAGTCGACCCCGGCCAGCCGAACCTGCGCCAGGTCCATCTCATCCACGCGGAGCTCTTCGACGAGCTGGCCAGGAAAGGCTTTTCCGTCGCGCCAGGAGAGATGGGCGAGAACATCACCACGCGGGGCCTCGACCTGCTCGCCCTTCCGGTCGGGGCGCGGCTGCATCTCGGGGCATCCGCCGTGGTGGAATTGACGGGGCTGCGCAATCCCTGCGTTCAGATCGACCGCATCCGGAAAGGCCTCATGGCCGCCGTGCTCGACCGCGACCGCGAAGGCCGGCTCGTCCTCAAGGCGGGCGTGATGGGGATCGTTCTGACGGGCGGCGAGGTTCGCCCCGGCGACGGGATCGCCGTCACTCTGCCGCCTGAGCCGCATCGCCGGCTCAAGCGGGTGTGAGGGACGTTCGGCGCGACCACTCGGCCTCGTTGACCTCCGGCTCTCCACGAAAGCGCCGCTCCATCCGGATCGGGAGCCGGCGCACCATGGCATCGCTGCGAAACAGCATGGTCTCCAGCCGCTGAATCCGCTTCAGATCGGCCTGGCGCGACCGACAATCCCTGTCGCGCCGTATCCTTCTCGGACGAGGGTGACGGCTTCTTGGGTCATCCCCGCCCCTCGGATCATCCCCGCGAAAGCGGGAATCCATTTCCTCAAACGTCAGCCGATATGGATCCCAGGCTCAGCCTGCGGCTGCCTCGGGATGCCGATGGCAGCCGGGCGGACCGCCTTTCTCCCGGCTTTGGAAAGCGCCGCCCTCGCCCTACCTTTGATCCCGAAGGCCTCCGGAGAGCAGCCATGCCCTGGTCCATTCCCGTCGCGCGCATCGCCGGCACCGAGATCCGCATCCATGTGACCTTCCTGCTCTTCCTGATCTGGATCGGCGCGGCGCAATGGCAGGCGGGAGGCCGGTCGGCCGCCATCGACGGCGTGGTCTTCATCGTGCTGATCTTCGCCTGCGTGCTGGCCCATGAGTTCGGGCACATCCTCGCGGCGAAGCGCTACGGCATCAAGACGCCCGAGGTGACGCTCTGGCCCATCGGCGGCGTCGCGAGCCTCGAGCGGATCCCCGACAAGCCTCGCGAGGAGCTGGTGGTCGCGGTGGCGGGGCCCCTGGTGAACGTGGCCATCGCGGCGGCCATCATTCTCGTCCTTGGCCTGCGGGTCGACACCGCCGCCGCGACGGCACTCGAAAATCCGCATGCGGGCATCATGATGCGGCTGGCCGCCGCCAATATCTTCCTGGTGGTGTTCAACATGATCCCGGCCTTTCCCATGGACGGCGGGCGCGTCCTGAGGGCGGTCCTCGCGATGCGCATGAACTATGCCGATGCCACCCGCGCCGCAGCGCGGATCGGCCAGGGCGCGGCCTTCCTGTTCGCGCTGCTCGGGCTCTTCAGCAACCCGATGCTGATCATCATCGCCCTTTTCATCTATCTCGCCGCCTCCGCGGAGGCGCAGGACGTCTCGTTCCGGGGCGCAACGCAGGGCCTGCCCGTGCATGCGGGCATGATCAGCTCGGTCGAGACGCTTCAGACATCCTCGACCCTGGACGATGCCGTCGACCTGATGCTGCGCACCTCCCAGAGGGAATTTCCGGTGGTCGACGGTGGGGGCCATCCGCGCGGCCTTTTGACCCGCGACGGCCTGATCGTGGCTCTCCGTCAGGGAGGCCCCATGACCCCGGTCCTCGACGTGATGGCCCGGGACCTGCCGACGGTCCAGGAATGGCAGCCCTTCGAGGCCGCCATCACCCTGCTCAACAAGGCCAAGGCCCCGGCTCTCCTCGTGCTGAACCGGGACGAACAGCTCGTCGGGCTCCTGACGCCCGAGAATCTCGGCGAGATGATGATGGTGCGCAGCGCCCGCCCGGATTGGCGTTTCCGCACCCGGAAATCCTATGTTCAGGGCGGTTTTTGAACCTTCGCGGCCTGTGACGACGGCACGCCCTATTGCCGCCGCAGACTAATCACTATATTGCAAGTCCATCAATTTCTTCGCCCGGTACGAGCCAGGGGCGCGGGGACATCCGCCGCGTGCCGGGCCTCTTTGCCTTGAAAGACCCCTTATGAAACTACGCAATATCGCCATCATCGCCCACGTCGACCACGGCAAGACCACCCTCGTCGACAAGCTGCTCCAGCAATCCGGCGCCTTCCGTGAGAACCAGCGTGTCGAAGAGCGCGCGATGGATTCCAACGACATCGAAAAGGAGCGGGGCATCACCATCCTGGCCAAGGCCACCTCGGTGGTCTGGAAGGACACCCGCATCAACATCGTCGACACCCCCGGCCACGCCGATTTCGGCGGCGAGGTCGAGCGAATCTTGAGCATGGTGGACGGCGCCATCGTGCTTGTTGACGCAGCGGAAGGTCCGATGCCGCAGACCAAGTTCGTGGTCTCCAAGGCCCTCAAGATCGGCCTGCGTCCCATTGTCGCCATCAACAAGATCGACCGCCCCGATGCGCGCCATCAGGAGGTGATCAACGAGGTGTTCGACCTCTTCGCCGCGCTCGACGCCAACGACGAGCAGCTCGACTTCCCGATCCTCTACGGGTCGGGCCGCAACGGCTGGATGGCGAAATCCCCGGAGGGCCCGAGCGATCAGGGCTTGGCCCCGCTCTTCGACCTCGTGCTCGATCACGTGCCCCCGGCCAAGACCGAGGAAGGCCCGTTCCGGATGCTCGGCACGCTGCTCGAATCCAACCCCTTCCTGGGCCGTATCGTCACGGGCCGCATCAGCTCCGGCACGGTGAGGCCGAACCAGTCGATCAAGGTCCTCGACCGCGAAGGCAACGTGGTGGAAACCGGCCGCGTGTCCAAGATCCTGGCCTTCCGCGGCCTCGAGCGCCAGCCCATCGACGTGGGCGAGGCCGGCGACATCGTCTCCATCGCGGGTCTCGTGAAGGGCTCGGTGGCCGATACCTTCTCCGCGCCCGAGAACGACATTCCGATCCAGGCTCAGCCGATCGATCCGCCGACCGTGACCATGTCGTTCATCGTCAATGACAGCCCTCTGGCCGGAACCGAAGGCGACAAGGTCACGAGCCGCATGATCCGCGACCGCCTGTTCAAGGAAGCGGAAGGCAACGTGACCCTCAAGATCGAGGAAGCGGCCGACAAGGACTCGTTCTACGTCTCGGGCCGCGGCGAGTTGCAGCTCGCCATCCTCATCGAAACCATGCGCCGCGAGGGCTTCGAACTCGCCGTATCGCGTCCCCGCGTGGTGTTCGAGAAGGATGAGAACGGCCAGCTTCTCGAGCCCGTCGAGGAAGTGGTGATCGACGTGGACGAGGAATTCTCCGGCGTCGTGGTGCAGAAGATGTCCGAGCGCCGCGCCGAGATGGTCGAAATGCGCCCCTCCGGCGGCAACCGTCAGCGTCTCGTGTTCTACGCTCCGACCCGTGGCCTCATCGGCTATCAGAGCGAGCTTCTGACCGACACCCGCGGCACGGCCATCATGAACCGCCTGTTCCACGCCTACGAGCCCTACAAGGGCGAGATCGCGGGCCGCCGCAACGGCGTTCTGATCTCCAACGATGCGGGCGAGGCCGTGGCCTATGCGCTGTGGAACCTGGAAGATCGCGGCCCGATGATGATCGAGCCCGGCTGGAAGGTCTATCAGGGCATGATCGTCGGCGAGCACAACCGCGAGAACGACCTCGAGGTGAACGTGCTGAAGGGCAAGAAGCTCACCAATATCCGCACGACCTCCAAGGACGAGGCGGTGCGGCTCACGCCTCCGATCCGCATGACCCTCGAGCGCTCGCTCGCCTGGATCGAGGACGACGAGCTCGTGGAGGTCACGCCGAAGTCGATCCGCATCCGCAAGGCGATCCTCGATCCGAACGATCGCAAGCGCGCCGAGAAGCAGAAGGAAGCGCTGAGCGCATAAGATCTGCGTTGAGACATGACCAGAAGGCCGCCCCGAGGGCGGCCTTTTTCGTATGCATGAAGGTCCTTAGCCTTCAGCCTTGTCGCTCTGCCCCTTCTTCGCACCCTCGCCCATGGGTTTGGTGGAATCCTCACCGGACCCATCGGGGTTGTCGCGGCCCTGCGGCGTCAGGCGCGGTGCGTCGATATCCTGTTCGGTCGCCTGGTTGGACTTTTTGTCGGATCGAGCCATCGCTGCTTGTTCCTTTCTCGCATCTCTCGCATCACGTAGTCTTGCATCAGGTCGGGCCGCCGGAGCCGCTCGTCGGCCCGGAGCCGGATTCCGAGCCGGCGTCGCCCTCGTTTCCGAGAGACCGCGAGCCGCTGGGATCGGTAAGACCGGTCGCGCGGGAGCCGGCATCGGTGCCGCGCGATGGGATTCCCTTCGGGCCGCCCGGGATGGTGCCGGAGCCGGTGCCCGTCGCATTGGTCTCGTCGACCGAGCCGCCGAGATCGAAGCCGGGCCGGTCCTCGGATCCGGGCCTCGGATTACGGTCAGCCGATTCGGGGTCGGGGCGCTCCGTCGGGACCCGCGGTCCGGAATTTGGGTTCTGCGTCATGGCCGGGTCCTGTCACGAGCTGGTGGAATCGGTTCCGTCGCGATCGCCGATATCCGGGAGGGCTCCCGCGCCGGGCGTCGCGTCCGGATTGGTCAGCGACGGCTTGCCGTGAGGCCCGACCGCAGGCGGAGCACCGCCGGCTTTGTCCTTGGGTGAGCCCCCGCGACCCGCCGCCGGATCCGGCCGCTCGGAATCGACGTGCTTCTTCGTGTCCTCGGTATGGTTGCCATAGCCTGCATTGCCCATGGCGCTCTCCTGTCAGCCCTGGTTCTTGCCGTTGACGGCCGTCGCCCGCTCGATGGCTTCCGCCGTCGCGTCCTTGTCGTCCGGCGAGAGCGTCGCATCGCTCAAATGCTTCGTGGCCTCGGGCGTCTCGGCGGCGGTGAGTTCGTCATGGCCGTCCATGCCGGCCTGGCTCGTCTGGCCCGTCTGGCCCTGGCGGTAATTGTAGGCCTCGCCGCCCGGCTCGCTCCAGGCACGGCGCATGGTGGCGTTGCCTTCCGGCCCACCGTTCCGGTTCGGGTCGATGGGACTGTCGTCGCCGCCCCGCTGCTCGTTGCGGATCTGGTCCGCGTCCTGGTCTTTCAACGAATGAGGCGCCTTGCGCTCCGCCATGGTGAACTCCGTCAATTCATTTGGAAAATGGTTGAATTCGTCTGCTTCCAGGAGAACCCGACGGGCTGAGGGAAGTTCTTGCCAAGCTTGGATGGCCGCCAAACAAAAAGGGCGGCCTGAAGGCCGCCCTTTCTCGGGTCAGACAGGACGAAATCTTACAGCCCCTCGAACAAAGCCGTCGAGAGATAGCGCTCGGCGAAGGACGGCGCGACGGTGACGATGCGCTTGCCCTTGAACTCGGGACGGGATGCGATCTCCAGGGCGGCCGCCACATTGGCGCCCGTGGAGATGCCGCCCGGGATGCCTTCCAGCTTGGCGAGCCTGCGGGCCATGTCGAACGCGGTCTGGTTGCCGATGGTGATCACGCCGTCGATGCGGGAGCGGTCGAGCACGTCCGGGATGAAGCCGGCGCCCAGCCCCTGGATCTTGTGCGGGCCAGGCTGGCCGCCGGAGAGCACGGGGGAATCCTCCGGCTCCACGGCAAAGACCTTCAGGTCCGGCAGACGCGGCTTGATGACCTGGGCGACGCCCGTAATCGTGCCGCCGGTACCGACGCCCGCCACGAAGGCATCGAGCTGGCCGTGGGTGTCGTTCCAGATCTCCTCGGCCGTGGTCCTGCGATGGATATCGGGATTGGCCGGGTTCTTGAACTGCTGCGGAATGACCGAGCCCGGGATTTCCTTGAGCAGCTCCTCCGCGCGGGCGATCGCGCCCTTCATGCCCTGCGGCCCGGGGGTGAGCTCCAGTTCGGCGCCGAGAAAGGCCAGCATCTTGCGCCGTTCTATGGACATGGTCTCGGGCATCACGAGGATCAGGCGGTAGCCGCGCGCGGCCGCCACGAAGGCGAGCGCAATGCCGGTATTGCCGGAGGTCGGCTCGATCAGCGTGGCGCCGGGCTTGATCTGGCCGGAGGCCTCCAGGGCGTCGATCATGCTGACGCCGATGCGGTCCTTCACACTGGAGATCGGGTTGAAGAACTCGAGCTTGAGGAGAATCTCGGCATCGACTCCATGCTCCTTCGGCAGGCGGTTGAGACGCACGAGCGGGGTATTGCCGATGGTGTCGGTGATGGAGCCGAAAATGCGCCCGCGGCCGGGCTTCGTAGCGGCGTCCGAGGCGTTGAACGTGTCAGCCATAAGATCCTCCATGAGAAGGGCAGGATCCTAGTCCTTTCCGCAACGGGTGTCGATAATTGCGTTAATTCACAAACTATATCGTGAAATCCACGGGAGTGGTCGCTTCGACGACGGCTTCCTCCTGCGCCCGGTTGCACAAGTCCTCCACCGTCACCTTGTCGAGCTCGGCCAGGAAGGCTTCCGTTCCCTTCGTCACGAGCGGAGCCACCACCGCTTCGGCGAGCCGCGATTCCGGAATCGGGGCACTGCCCTCATCCTCCTGCGCCGTCATGGCGGTGCGCACGATGTCTCCCGCCGTGATGCGCCGGCGCTCGCGGGCAAGTTCGTAGCCGCCGCGGGGGCCGCGCACGCCTTTGAGGATCCCCTGCCGCACCAAAGCCTGCAGCACCGGCTCCAGATAACGCGGCGGCAGGTTGTGCCGGGCGGCGAGCGCCTTCGCCGAGACGGGCATCGGCCGCGCATGGAGCGCGATGTCGGTGACGGCGGCGATCGCGAGCAGGGAGCGGCGGGAGAGAAAGTTCATCGCGTGCCTTTCAGTTCAGTCCCGTCGAGCCGAACCCGCCTGCGTCCCGCGCCGTACGATCGACGGCGGCGACCTCCGCCACTTCCACGGTCGTGACGGGGGCAACGATCATCTGCGCGATGCGCATGCCGCGCGTGATCGCGAAGGGCTCCGTGCCGAGATTGACGAGCAGCACCTGCACCTCGCCGCGGTAATCCGCGTCAATGGTGCCGGGCGCATTGAGAACCGTCACGCCGTGCCTGAGGGCGAGGCCCGAGCGCGGCCGCACCTGGGCCTCGAAACCCTGCTCCAGCTGGATGACGAGGCCCGTGGGAACGAGCCTGCGTTCCAGCGGGGCCAGCACCACCGGGGCTTCGGCCGGGTTGGCGGCGATCAGATCCATGCCCGCGGCGCCCGGGGTTTCATAGCGCGGCAGCGGCAGGCCGGCACCGTGAGGCAGGCGCTGGACGCGCAGCACATGGGTCATGGGTTCCGGTCTCCGAGCAAAGCGCCCACATGCGCGACGAGCCGTTCGGCGACCTCGGTCTTCGAGAGCGTCGGCCAGGTCTCGACATTGGTTGACGTTACGAGATGCACCGTATTGCTGTCGCCACCCATGACGCCGGCGGCAGGCGACACGTCGTTGGCGAGGATGAGATCGCAGCCCTTCTTCACGAGTTTCTGCTTCGCGTGTTCGATCACGTTCTCGGTCTCGGCGGCAAAGCCCACCATGAGGGCCGGACGGTTCTGCGCCGATTTCGAGATCGTGGCGAGAATGTCGGGGTTTTCGGCAAGGGCCAGGTTCGGCAGAGCGCCGTCCTTCTTCTTGATCTTCTGCCCGCCCGCATTCGCTACGCGCCAATCGGCGACGGCGGCGGCGAAGATGCCGATATCGGCGGGCAGCGCCTTCTCCACCGCGGCCAGCATCTCGCGTGCGCTCTCCACATGCACGGTGGCGACGCCGGCGGGATCGGGCAGATCGACGGGACCGGAGATCAGCGTCACGCGTGCGCCTGCCGCCGCGGCCGCTCTTGCGATCGCGTGGCCCTGCTTGCCCGAAGACCGGTTGGCGATATAGCGCACCGGATCGATCGGCTCATGCGTCGGGCCCGAGGTCACGATCACATGGCGGCCAGCAAGTGGGCCGGAGGGGGCCAGCAGGCGCTCGACGGCAGCCGCGATTTCGAGGGGCTCGGCCATGCGGCCGGGGCCGATTTCAGCCTCCGCCATCGCGCCGTCGTTCGGCCCGACCGTATGGACGCCATCGGCCCGGAGGGCCTTGAGATTGCGTTGCGTGGCCGGATGCAGCCACATGCGCACGTTCATGGCGGGCGCGATCAGGATGGGCAGCGTGGTGGCGAGCAGGATTGTGGAAGCGAGATCGTCCGCATGCCCTCCCGCCATCTTCGCCATGAGATTGGCGGTCGCGGGCGCGACCACGACGAGATCCGCATCGCGCGCCAGCCGGATGTGCCCGATATCGGCCTCGTCCTCGCGGTCGAAGAGATCGGTATGCGTGCGCTGTCCGGTAAGGGCCGAGGCCGCCAGCTGCGTGATGAATTGCTGCGCGCCATGGGTGAGAACGCAGCGCACCAATGCGCCCCGCTCGCGCAGGCGGCGGATCAGGTCGAGGGACTTGTAGGCCGCGATCCCGCCGCCGATGACGAGGAGAATGCGTTTGCCGGACAGCGTCATGAGAAACCTCTGAACAGCATGATCATCAACGAGACGGCGATGATCCACAAGGCGGCCATGCCCCAGCGGTTGCCGCGCGCCTCCGCGCGCCCGATGGCGGCGATGCTCTCCTGGTTGAGGGCGACGCCCTTGGCGGTCATGTCTTCCATCTGGTTGAGAACCCGCTCGGCCCGCAGGGCGAGATCCGGCAGGTCGCCGATGACGCCCGCGAGAGTCCACAGGCCGCGGCCCGCCTGCTCGACGCGGCCCAAAGGCCCGAGATTGCGCTCGATCCATTCACGCACCACCGGCTCGGATGTGGTCCACATGTCGAGCTTGGGATCGAGCGCGCGCGCGACCCCTTCCACCACCACCATGGTCTTCTGCAGCATCACGAGTTCGGTGCGCGTCGCCATGTCGAACAGGGCCGTGATCTCGAACAGCAGCGTCAGCAGCTTCGCCATCGAGATCTCGTCGGCGCGCCGGTCGTGGATCGGCTCGCCGATGGCGCGGATCGCCTGCGCGAAATCCTCTACCGAATGGTGCGGCGGCACGTAGCCGGCCTCGAAATGCACCTGCGCGACACGCAGGTAGTCGCGGCGGATGAAGCCGAGTAGGATCTCGGCCAGGAAGCGCCGCTCCTTGAGGCCCAGGCGCCCCATGATGCCGAAATCGACCGCGACGAGACGGCCCTCCCGATCCACGAACAGGTTGCCAGGATGCATGTCGGCATGAAAATAGCCGTCGCGGATGGCGTGGCGCAGGAAGGACTGGATCACCGTGCGCGCGAGCGCCTCGCGGTCGAAGCCGGCACGCTCGATACCCTCGATGTCGTTGAGGCGCACGCCGTCGATCCAAGTGGTGGTGAGCACGTCGCGAGCCGTGAGATCCCATTCCGGCTTGGGTACGCGGAAATCGGGATCGCCCTTCGTGTTCTCGGCGAGTTCCGAGACGGCGGCGGCTTCGAGGCGCAGATCCATCTCGACGGAAACGGAGCGCGCCAGCGTCTCCACCACTTCCATGGGCCTGAGGCGGCGCGCATCGGGCACCATGCGCTCGAACAGGCGCGCGGCCGCGCGCATGGCCTGAAGGTCGCGGGCAAAGCCTTCACGGACGCCGGGGCGCACCACCTTCACGGCCACCGTCTCCTCGCCTTCCGGCGTGCGGATGCGAGCCTTGTGGACCTGAGCGATGGAGGCCGCCGCCAGGGGCTCGCTGAAATCGAGGAAGAGAGCGCCGATCGGACGCCCGAGAGCGGCCTCGATCACGGCGACGGCCTGGGCGCGCGGGAACGGAGGCATCCGGTCCTGCAGGCGCTCCAGATCGCGCGCCGCCGCAACGCCCACGATATCGGGACGCGTCGCGAGGAACTGGCCGAATTTCACGTAGGACGGCCCGAGCCGCGTGAGAGCCTTGGAAAGACGCGCCGCGCCGTCCCCCGTCTGCCGACGCTCGATGGTGCGCGCCAATCTCAAGGCAAGGCGCGCGGAGGGCGGCAGGGCGCTCGGATCGAAGAGCCCGAGAGCACCTTCGCGGGCGAGGATGAAGCCGGCGCGCAGATTGCGCGCGAGATGGACGATGCTGCCGATCACGTCTCAGATCTTCCAGCCGGAATGAATGGCGACCACGCCCGCCGTGAGCGGCCGATAGGTGACGCGCTTGAAGCCTGCCTCCTCGATCATCCGGGCGAAAGCGGCGGGCGGCGGGAACTTGCGGATCGATTCCACGAGATACTGGTAGGATTCCGCATCCCCCGTCACCATCCGGCCCATCTGCGGGATCACGTTGAAGGAATAGACGTCGTAGATCCTGTCGAGGAGGGGCACGTCCACCTTCGAGAATTCGAGGCAGAGGAAGCGCCCGCCGGGCTTCAGCACGCGATGCGCCTCACGCAGGGCCACGTCGATGCGCGGCACGTTCCGGATACCGAAGGCGATCGTGTAGGCGTCGTAGCTGTTGGATTCGAGCGGCAGCTCTTCCGCATTGGCCTCGACGAAGTCGATGCGGCCGTCATAGCGGCGACCGGCGCGCTCGGCGCCCACTTTCAGCATCTCGCCGTTGATGTCGAGCACGGTCACATGGGTCCGCGGCCCGCCCGCGTCGAGAATGCGAAAGGCCACGTCGCCCGTGCCGCCGGCCACGTCCAGGTGGCGGAAGGCACGCTCGCGGGGCGGACGCAGGGTGGAGACGAGGCTATCCTTCCAGAGGCGGTGGAGCCCTGCGGACATGAGATCGTTCATGAGGTCGTAGCGGCTCGCCACCGAACGGAAGACCTCGTTCACGCGGCCCTGCTTCTCGTCCAGGGGCACGGATTGAAACCCGAAATGGGTGTTCTCGTCGGTCATGATCCTCAAAAACCCTTTCGTCGCACTCTCAGCGGGATCCATAGCGGAAGCGGGGCCCGATGGCTATGTAAGGACTCCTGCGAACCGAAGAGATGGTTGATGCCCGAACTGCCCGAAGTCGAAACCGTCCGGCGGGGCCTGGAGCCCGCCATGGTGGGAGCCCGCTTCACGAAGGTGGTGCAGCGCCGCCCGGACCTGCGCTTTCCGTTCCCCGAACGCTTCGTGGAGCGCCTGGAGGGACAGGAGGTTAGGGCTCTGGGCCGCCGGGCCAAGTATCTGCTCGCCGATCTCTCCTCCGGGGAGGTGCTGATCATGCATCTGGGCATGTCGGGCCGATTCCTGGTGACGCAAGATGGGGCGAGCCGGATGCCGGGAGAGTTCCACCACGAGCATGGCGGCCTCAACGCGCACGATCACGTGACCTTCCACCTCTCCAACGGAGCGAGCGTCACCTACAACGACGCCCGGCGCTTCGGCTTCATGGATATGGTGCCCCGCTCCGGGATCGAATCCTGCAGGCATTTCGCCCAGATGGGCATCGAACCTCTTGGAAACGAACTCTCAGGGCAGATCATCGCCGATCTGTTCGCGGGCAGGCGGACGCCGCTGAAGGCCGCCCTCCTCGACCAGCGCCTGATCGCGGGGCTCGGCAACATCTATGTCTGCGAAGCCCTGTTCCGCACCGGCCTTCATCCGGAAGCTCCGGCGGGATCGCTCGCCACCAGGGCCGGCAAGCCGACCGACAAGGCGCATCGCCTGGCGGAGGTGATCCGGGAAGTCCTCTCGGAAGCGGTGACGGCGGGCGGATCCACCTTGCGGGATCATGCCCAGGTGGACGGCTCGCTCGGCTATTTCCAGCATTCCTTCCGTGTCTACGACCGGGAGGGGGAGCCCTGCGTCACGCCCGAATGCTCCGGCACGGTCGCGCGTCTGGTGCAGTCCGGCCGATCCACCTTCTATTGCCCGGTCTGCCAGAAGCAGACGCGTGCGCGATAATGTGAACGGCCAAGGCTGCCCCTCCCCGAAAAAGCCTGAAAAGGCATGGACTCTCGTCTCTTGCAGGTTGCGACCTTCACCGTCGGCATCTTCTGCAGGACAGGCTCGCGACCGCTTGAACTCGAGGTTCAGGAGGGCTCGCCATGGCCAAGATCGACGTCGTTTCCCACATCCACCGTGACCCGGTTTCGGAGCACCTCACGATCCGCAGGATCGGCACCTCCGACCTCATGGACGCCTTGAGGCGGGGCGCCGAGGATTTCTGGGCCGCTCCGACCCATCTCTTCTTCATCTGCCTTTTATACCCGATCCTCGGCGTGTTCTTCGCGGGCCTCGCCTTCGGCAACAACATGCTGCCGCTTCTCTTCCCGCTCATGTCGGGCTTCGCCCTCGTGGGGCCGCTCGCGGCCGTGGGCCTCTACGAGATCAGCCGCGAGCGCGAGCGCGGACAGGACGTGTCCGTGAGCAGCGTCTCCAACGTCTTCCGCTCCCACTCCATCGGGTCGATCGCGGCGCTCGGCGTTCTGCTGATGGTGATCTTCATCGCCTGGCTCCTGACGGCCCAGGCGCTTTATCAATCGCTGTTCGGCTGGCATGCCCCGGATTCTCTGAGCGGCTTCCTGCATGAGGTCTTCACCACCCGGGACGGCTGGACCCTCGTCATCGCGGGCAATGCCCTCGGCTTCATCTTCAGCGCCGTCGTCTTCTCCTTGAGCGTGATCTCCTTCCCGCTCCTGCTCGACCGGGACGTGGGCGCGATCCCTGCGATCCTCACATCCTTCAGGGCGGTGGCCGCTAATCCCGGTCCCATGATCGTCTGGGCGCTCATCGTTGCCCTGGCGCTCGTCATCGGCTTCATCCCGCTCTTCGTGGGGCTGGCCGTGGTGCTGCCGATCCTCGGGCACGCGACCTGGCACCTCTATCGCAAGGTGGTGGAATGACCTGTCCGGGCCGTCACGCCCCTCCGGGTCAACTCGCTCCCTCCCGTCATCCCCGTCCCCGGACGTGATCCGGGGATCGCGATAGGGACTTGCCGAGCCCCGCCGCCTCCCGTAACCCAGGGACGCAACAGCGGAGATTCCGGCCATGGCCTATGAAACGATCATCGTCGAGACGCGCGGCAAGGTGGGACTCATCACCCTCAACCGCCCCCAGGCTCTCAACGCCCTCAATTCGGCGCTCCTGAACGAGGTGAACCAGGCCCTCGACACCTTCGAGGCCGATCCGGCGGTCGGCTGCATCGTGGTCACCGGGTCCGAAAAGGCTTTCGCCGCGGGAGCCGACATCAAGGAGATGGCCTCGCTCGCCTATCCGCAGATCTATCTCGACAACCAGTTCTCCGGCTGGGAGAAGGTGGCGGGCCGCCGCAAGCCGATGATCGCCGCGGTCGCGGGCTTTGCGCTCGGCGGCGGCTGCGAATTCGCCATGATGTGCGATTTCATCATCGCGGCCGACAACGCCAAGTTCGGCCAGCCCGAGATCAAGCTGGGCGTCATGCCCGGCATGGGCGGCACGCAGCGCCTCACCCGCCTCGTCGGCCGGGCCAAGGCCATGGAGATGTGCCTGACGGGAAGGATGATGGGCGCGGAAGAGGCCGAGCGCTCCGGCCTCGTCGCCCGCGTGGTGCCCCTCGCGGACCTCATCTCCGAGACCATGAAGACGGCGGAGACCATCGCGGCCATGTCGCTGCCCATCGCCATGATGACGAAGGAAACCATCAACCGGGCCGATGAGGTGTCCTTGTCCGAGGGCATCCGTTTCGAGCGGCGGGTGTTCCACGCCATGTTCGCCACCGCCGACCAGAAGGAAGGCATGGCCGCCTTCGTGGACAAGCGCGCCGCCGAATTCAAAGATCAGTAACCGTGCCGGATATCGGTTTCGACATGATCGCGGCTCTCGCCGCGATCTCTTTTTTCGCGGGCTTCGTGGATTCGATCGCGGGCGGCGGCGGGCTTCTCACGGTGCCTGCTCTCCTGCTCGCAGGTCTCAGTCCGGCGAGCGCCATCGCCACCAACAAGGTGCAGGGCGCCTTCGCGGCGGCATCCGCCACCTACACCTTCGGACGCCGCGAGCTGATCAACTGGCGCAAGGCCTGGGGCTTCACGGCCGTGGCCTTCGTGAGCGGGGTCGCGGGCGCGCTCTGCGTGCGATTCCTGCCGCAATCCCTTCTGCAGATGCTGATCCCGGTGCTCCTGATCGCCATCGCGGTCTATTTCGCCCTGTCGCGCAAAGTGAAGGACGAGGACGCCCATGCCCGGATGACGGCGTTCGCCTTCGGCGCCACCGCTCCGGTCGCCGTCGGCTTCTATGACGGAATCTTCGGACCCGGCGCCGGCTCCTTCTACATGCTCGCCTTCGTGACACTCCTCGGCTACGGGGTGGTTCGGGCGACAGCCCATACCAAGCTTCTGAACCTTGCGAGCAACCTGGGCAGCCTTCTTCTCTATGCGGCCACCGGAGCCGTGATCTGGCCGGTAGGCCTCGTCATGGCAGGAGCCTCGTTTCTCGGGGCGCAGGTGGGCTCGCGGCTCGCCATGCGGCTGGGGAGCCGGATCATCCGTCCGCTGCTGGTCCTGGTCTCGGCCGCCATGGCGCTGAGGCTCCTCGTCGATCCCGCCAATCCGTGGCGCGTCATCCTGTCGGAAGGAGTGCGCGGAGGCCTCTCGGCGCTTTTTTGAGGCGCACAGACCTACGGACATTGACGTTCCCGAGGATCACGTCTATAAGCCGCCCCACACGAGCCCGCGCGTCCGCGGGCTCTTCGGTTTCCATTCATCGACCGGTCGCTGACGGAGCTCCAAGCCGGGCTTGTCGCGTCGGACTTTTAACAAACGAGGATTGGCCATGGCCAACACCGTGTCCGCCAAGAAAATGACCCGCAAGATTGCCAAGCGCACTGCGGTCAACAAGTCCCGCCGCAGCCGCATGCGGACGTTCGTCCGCAAGGTCGAGGAGGCGATCGCCTCCGGCAACCAGACCGAGGCCTTCGCGGCCATGCGCGCCGCCGAGCCGGAAATGATGCGCGCCGCCCAGAAGGGCATCGTGCACAAGAACACCGCTTCCCGGAAGGTTTCGCGCCTGACGAGCCGCATCAAGGCCCTGAGCGCCTAAACCGCTCCCAGGCAGCATCGACGATGTTCGAACCCGGCCCAACGGCCGGGTTTTTTGCTGACCACCCGCCCCATGTCTATCCGGCAGAACTATCCAGCGTAAACCGCCTCCTGCACGCGCCCCTCCCGAACGAGCCGGGCCCGCAAGCGGGAAGGTACTGGTCGCCGCCCCTCCAAACCGCTCCGCGTCCGTTTCCGGCGATTAGAGCATCGGACCCAAACGTAGAATCCACTTGTGGGATTGGATCCGATGCTCGCTTCTAGAGGAGCGCATCGTGCGGACCCCAGCCGAAGCGCGCCCTCCAGGCGGAAGGCCTTGCGATGGAGCAGCTGCGAGCCCCTCCCTTCATTTGCCTCACCTGCCTCACCGTCGAACACCGCCTCCCCCTCCCCCACGGCGGGAACGGACCCGATGCCTCGAACTTCGCTCGCTCAAGCCGTTGGAAGCCAGCTGTCTCCGTCATGCCGCAAAGGGACAGACCGAACAGCCCCGATAGCAGCTTTTTGCTCGCCTTTTATCCACACGGGAGCTTGACTTTATCATCGGAAAACAGGGTGAGAATCCACAAGGCGCAGATTCAAAATGCACATGAAATGCCGATGCCGATCAGTAGCTTAGCAGGCAAAGGTTCGCAAAGCATCGGAATCACCCTCCGGGAGGCGCCGAATCGATCCTGAATCAAGGTTGCGGAAAAAGCTTTTTTCGCGCGTCGAAACAAGCTGGGGCGACACTGTGAATCAGTTGAAGAGTCAGGACTTTATCGCCGCACCCCAAAACCTGTGGACGGGTCTGTGGAGCCTTTTTGGGCATCTTTGCAGGATGCCTGTTGACTCGACCATGTTGCGCGCCCTCGCCCAGCCTGTATATGGTCATCCTGCTTCAACGGCTCGCCGTTAAGTCATCCGTTCAAGTCCCAAGCTATAGAACACAATCATGGGGTCAGGGCTTTGTTTCATTCTGACAAGAAGCAGGCGAAAGCACGTGCCTTCCTCAGAGGTAGTCTTGATAGAGCTTGAAGGGCTATCCAAGGGGTAGCGTTTTCCGACTGCCTCGACTTTGAAGCGGTTCGATAATCTTTAGTACAATTGGGGGCGCCACGTTCTGAACAACCTGTGATTCAGGGCTGCTTTGCTGTTCAGAACGGGTCATGCGTGGGGGTTTTGCTCAATCCGGCAAAGCCTCGTGGAGGAAATTTGATGTATCGCAGCGAGGACCATCGCGCCTTTGCCGCTGCCAATGAGAGCGGCATGGAAGCTTCTGGCGAGCAAACGGCATCGGATGTCTGGACGCGGGTCAAGCGCCGCCTGCGTGCCGAGCTGGGTGAGGATATCTTTGCCAGCTGGTTCGGCCGCCTGGAACTGGATACGGTGATGGAAGGCTGCGCCTATCTGACGGTGCCGACCCGGTTCCTGAAAAGCTGGATCGAGTCCCACTATGCCGACCGGGTGCTGTCGGTGTACCGCTCGGAGACCAAGGATGTGGAGCGCGTGGTGATCGGCGTGCGCAACACGATCGGCCGCGAGGCATCCGCCCAGCGCCGCCCGGGCGAGGCCCCCCGTCCGAACACGCCTGCCCCCATGCCGATGACCGTTCAGGCCAACGAACCCAAGACGCCCTCGCTCACTCTTCCCCAGGAGGAGCGGACGGAAAACTCGGATCTCGGCGGCGCGCCGCTCGATCCGCGCCTGACTTTTGAGAGCTTCATCATCGGCCGCTCCAATGCCCTGGCGCATGCTGCCGCCGACCGGGTCGCCCATGCGGCCAACGGTCAGGTGATCTACAACCCGCTTTATCTTCATGCGGGCGTTGGTCTCGGCAAGACCCATTTGCTCCATGCCATCGGCCATCAGATGCGCGGCCAGGGCCGGCGCGTCATCTATCTCACCGCGGACCGCTTCATGTACGGCTTCGTCGCGTCCCTGAAGGCGCAGACGTCGCTGGCCTTCAAGGAGCGCCTGCGCGGGATCGACCTGCTCATCATCGACGACGTGCAGTTCATCCAGGGCAAGCAGATCCAGCAGGAATTCGGCCACACGCTCAACGCCCTCATCGATGCGGGCCGCCAGATCGTGATCGCCGCCGACCGCCCGCCGGCGGATCTCGAGAACCTGGACGAGCGCGTGCGCTCGCGCCTCGCTGGCGGCCTCGTGGTCGAGGTCACGGCGCTCGACGAAGCCCTTCGCACCTCGATCCTCTCCACCCGCATCGAGGCCCTCAAAACCATTCACTCCACCTTCGAGGTGGGTCCCAACGTCATCGCCTACGTGGCCCGCTCGATCACGGCGAACGGCCGCGATCTCGAAGGTGCGGTGAACCGCCTCCTGGCGCATGCCACGCTCACCGGCTCGGCCATCACCCTCGAGACCGCCGAGACCGCGATCCGCGATCTCGTGCGCAACCGCGAGCCGAAGCGCGTGAAGATCGAGGACATCCAGAAGCTCGTGGCCTCGCGCTACAACGTCTCCCGCTCGGATATCCTCTCGGAACGGCGAACCGCCGCCGTAGTGCGGCCACGCCAGATCGCCATGTATCTGTCCAAGGTGCTGACGCTCCGCTCCCTGCCGGAGATCGGCCGCCGCTTCGGCGGGCGTGATCACACCACCGTGCTCCATGCGGTGCGCAAGATCGAAAAGGCGCTTGGCGAGGATCACGCGCTCTCCGACGAGGTCGAGCTGCTCAAGCGGATGCTCCAGGAGTAAGCCTTTCCGGAGGAGTAAGCCTTTCCGGAGGAATAGGCCCTTCCCGGGCGGCGAGAGGCTCATTCGGAACAGTCGAAACCTGTGGCCTTGCATTCTCGGGCGACAGACGCCAATCTTGCCGCTCCGCTTGTCGCACGGGTGACAGGCCAAGAATTTCACCGACAATAGGTGTCGCTTTATGAGAGTTACTGTTGAGCGCGCCGCTCTGCTGAAGGCGCTGGGGCACGTGCACCGCGTCGTCGAGCGCCGCAACACCATTCCGATTCTGTCGAACGTCCTCTTGCGCGCCGAGGATGGCGCCCTGCGCCTGCGCGCAACCGACCTCGACATCGAGGTCACGGAAACGATCCCGGCCGATATCACGGAGGCAGGCTCCACCACGGTGCCCGCCTACATGATCTACGACATCGTGCGAAAGCTCCCCGACGGCGCCCAGGTCTCCCTCGAGATGACCGCCGACATGGGCCAGATGCAGATCCGCTCGGGCCGCTCGCGCTTCATGCTGCAGGCGCTTCCCGAGAGCGATTTCCCGGATCTCGCCGCCGGCGACCTTCCGCACCGCTTCACCTTGGCGGCTGCCGATCTCAAGCGCCTGATCGAAAAGACCCAGTTCGCGATCTCGACCGAAGAAACGCGCTACTATCTCAACGGCATCTATCTGCACACGCTGGACGTAGGCGGATCGCTCGTGATGCGGGCCGTCGCCACCGACGGCCATCGCCTCGCCCGCGTGGAACTGCCCGCGCCTACGGGTTCGGAGGGCATGCCCGGCGTGATCATTCCACGCAAGGCGGTCGCCGAGATCGTCAAGCTCGTCGAAGACGGTTCGGAGACCATCACGGTGGAGCTGTCCTCGGCGAAGGTCCGCCTGACCTTCGACGGCGTGGTTTTGACCTCCAAGCTCATCGACGGCACCTTCCCCGATTATCAGCGCGTCATTCCTGCCGGCAACGACAAGGTCCTGGTGGTCGAGCGCGCCGATTTCGCCAAGGCCGTCGACCGCGTCTCCACGATCTCCTCGGAGCGTGGGCGCGCCGTGAAGCTGGCGCTCGGCGACGGGCGCCTGACGCTCACCGTCAACAATCCGGATTCGGGCAGCGCGACGGAGGAGATCGAGGTCGATTACGATGCTGCTCCCATCGATATCGGTTTCAACGCCAAGTACCTGCTGGACATCACGGCCCAGCTCGATGGCGACACCGCCCTGTTCAAGCTTGCCGATCCCGGCTCGCCCACCCTCATCCAGGACCGCGAGGGCGCATCCGCCCTCTACGTCCTGATGCCGATGCGCGTTTAAGGCTTCGCAGACGTCATCCCGGCGAAGGCTGGCGCATCGTGCGGACCCAGCGGGCCGCGCTAGCGAAAAGCGGCCCCGGTTTTTCGCTCAAACGATGCGCTCTCTCCAAGAAGGGAGCATCGGATTCAACCCCAAAAGTGGATTCCACTTTTCACGTCCGATGCTCTAGCGCTTGATCTTTCGCGTCCGCTTCTGAAAGAAGGGGACGCATGTCCGCTTCTCCTGTTGCCGCCTCCCGAATCGCTCGCCTGATCCTCCAGGATTTCCGCACCTATGCGAGCCTGGACCTTTCCGTCTCGCGCCAGCTCGTGGCGCTCGTAGGCGAGAACGGGGCGGGCAAGACCAATGTGCTGGAGGCGATCTCCCTCTTCATGCCGGGACGCGGTCTGCGTCGCGCGGAGCTCGCCGACATGGCCCGCCAGGGCGGCACCGGCTCCTTCGCCGTTTCGCTCACTCTCGACACGGCTTACGGCGAGCACCGCCTCGGCACCGGCCTCGAACCGCAGGGAGAAAACGGCCGCGCCTCGCGCCTCTGCCGGATCGACGGCATGGCGGCTTCCTCTCCGACGGCCTTTGCCGAATTCCTGCGGGTCGTCTGGCTCACGCCTGATCTCGATGCCTTGTTTCGTGGTCCGGCCGGCGACCGCCGCCGCTTCCTCGACCGCCTGGTGCTTGCGGTGGATGCGGAGCACGGCACCCGGGTGAACGCCCTGGAGCGTGCGCTGCGCTCCCGCAACCGGGTGCTGGAGGAAAATCCCGACGATCGCCTGTGGCTCGATGCCCTGGAGCGCGAGGTGGCCGAGCTGGCGATCGCGGTCGCCGCCGCGCGCCGCGAGACCGTGGACCGGCTCGCCGCCCTGATCCTGGCGACGCGCGAGGAGGAATCCCCCTTCCCGTTCGCCACGATGGACATCGAAGGCGAGATCGACAGGCTGGTCGCCACGCTTCCGGCCGTCGATGCCGAGGACCGCTACCGCGCGATCCTGCGCGATTATCGTGCGCGCGACCGCGCTGCCGGGCGAACCCTCGTCGGTCCGCAGGCCTCCGACCTGCTCGTGCGCCACGGCCCCAAGGACATCGCGGCCAACACCGCCTCGACGGGCGAACAGAAGGCCCTTCTCATCGGCCTGGTGCTCGCCCATGCGCGGCTGGTGGCCAGCATGAGCGGCATTGCCCCCTTCGTGCTCCTCGACGAGGTTGCCGCCCATCTCGATCCGCGCCGCCGCGCGGGCCTCTTCGCGGCCCTGGAAACACTCGGCGGACAGGTCTGGATGACGGGCGCCGATCCGAGCCTCTTCGCAGAACTCGAAGGCCGGGCGGACGTGCTTCAGGTTTTGCCCGGCGTGATCGAACCCATCACAACTCGTTGATGGCGCAAAGGAGCGTTCTGGCGTATGAGGGAGGTGCAACACAATCTCACGCGCCGGTCATCGTCATGGAACCCGCAGGCCTGATCCTGTTCTCGTCCGCCCTGTTCATCGCCGCAGCCTCGCCCGGGCCGGGGATCGCCGCCATCGTGGCGCGGGTGCTGGGGCGCGGCCCCAAGGAGGCTGTGCCGTTCAGCATCGGAATCGCCCTGGGGGACGTGGTGTGGCTCACCTTCGCGGTCTTAGGCCTCGCCGCCCTGGCGCAGACCTTCCATGAGGTCTTCCTGGCGATCAAATACGCTGGCGCCGCCTATCTGCTCTATCTCGCCTACAAGCTCTGGACGGCTCCCGCCGCAGCCAGGGAGGTCCAGGCCGAGGAGAGGCCCGAGCATCCGGCCAAACTCCTGCTGGGCGGGCTGGCGCTCACCCTCGGCAACCCGAAGACGATGGTGTTCTACCTCGCGCTCCTGCCGACCTTCCTCGATCTCACCCGGATCACGACGCTGGGCTATGCGGAACTCGCTCTCGCCACCCTGGCGGTGCTGGCGGTGGTGTTCGGCGGCTATATCGTGCTCGCGACCCGCGCCCGCAGGCTCTTCACCAGCCCCAACGCCATCCGCATTCTCAACCGCTTCACGGGAACCGTCATGGCGGGAGCGGCGGCGGCCGTGGCGGCCCGCTGACGGATCATGGCGGCAGCCCGGTTGCTGCTTTGGTCCTGCGCCAGCTTTGCGTGTGCCTTCGCGTTTCATGACCGTTATTGGCAAAGGCGGGATTGTTTCAACGAGCTCGGCCGCTGTTACGATACGGAAGCCGGCGTGATGGTCGAGCAGGCTGGCCCGATCTGGGGAACGCTCACGCTTGTTTTCGGCCTTCTCGCGCTGAGGAGCCTCCGGCGGCTCCTGAGACAAAGAACCACCCTCTGAACGCGCCGAATCGGCACTTTTTGGTGGATTTTCGGCCCCCTTTTCACGCGCGCGTATACGCGCGGGGGTGAAATTTCAACCAATCGTCACTAAATATCTGATCTGACGAATCAAAACCCTGGCGCGCCTCTCCTTCTTCCGCTGCGCCTCGAAGGATCCCAAATGGCCGAACCTGCTATCAACGTGAATGCCGACGCCTATGGCGCGGAATCCATCAAGGTGCTCAAAGGCCTTGATGCGGTACGCAAGCGGCCGGGCATGTATATCGGCGATACCGATGACGGCTCGGGCCTGCACCACATGGTCTACGAGGTGGTCGACAACGCCATCGACGAGGCTCTGGCCGGTCACGCAACGGAAGTCACCGTCACGCTCAATGCCGACGGCTCGGTGACCGTCACCGACAACGGCCGCGGCATTCCCACCGACATCCATCAGGGCGAAGGCGTCTCGGCGGCCGAGGTCATCATGACCCAGCTCCATGCGGGCGGCAAGTTCGACCAGAACTCCTACAAGGTGTCGGGGGGCCTCCACGGCGTGGGCGTGTCCGTGGTGAACGCGCTCTCGACCTGGCTGCGCCTGCGCATCTATCGCAACGGCAAGGAACACTTCATGGAGTTCCGCCACGGCGACGCCGCGGCTCCGCTCGCGGTGGTGGGCGACGCGCCGGACAAGCGCGGCACGGAAGTGACCTTCCTGCCCTCCCCCGGGACCTTCACCATGGTGGAGTTCGACTATGCCACCCTCGAGCATCGCCTGCGCGAGCTGGCCTTCCTGAACTCGGGCGTGCGCATCGTCCTCACCGACAAGCGCCATGCGGAGCACAAGCGCGAGGAACTGATGTACGAGGGCGGCGTGGAGGCCTTCGTGCGCTATCTCGACCGCGCCAAGACCCCCCTGATCCAGCAGCCGGTGATGATCCGCTCCGAGAGGGACGGGATCGGCGTGGAAGTGGCCCTGTGGTGGAACGACAGCTATCACGAGAACGTGCTGTGCTTCACCAACAATATCCCGCAGCGGGACGGCGGCACGCATCTCGCGGGCTTCCGCGCGGCGCTCACGCGCCAAGTGAACGGCTATGCCGAATCCTCCGGCATGACCAAGAAGGAGAAAGTCTCGCTGACCGGCGACGATTGCCGCGAAGGCCTGACCGCCGTCGTGTCGGTGAAGGTGCCCGATCCGAAGTTCTCGTCCCAGACCAAGGACAAGCTCGTTTCCTCCGAAGTGCGGCCTGCGGTCGAGAACGTGGTGAACGAGGCGCTCAACAACTGGCTCGAGGAGCACCCGCAGGAAGCCCGCACCCTCGTCGGCAAGGTGGTGGAAGCCGCCGCCGCTCGCGAGGCCGCCCGCAAGGCGCGCGAGCTCACCCGCCGGAAGGGAGCGCTCGACGTGGCCTCGCTGCCCGGCAAGCTCGCCGACTGCCAGGAGCGCGATCCCTCGAAATGCGAGCTCATCCTGGTGGAGGGCGACTCGGCCGGCGGTTCGGCCAAGCAAGGTCGCGACCGTGCCTTCCAGGCCGTGCTGCCCCTGCGCGGCAAGATCCTCAACGTGGAACGCGCCCGCTTCGACAAGATGCTCTCGTCCCAGGAGATCGGCACGCTGATCACGGCGCTGGGCACCGGCATCGGCCGCGAGGAGTTCAACGTCGAGAAGCTGCGCTATCACCGCATCATCATCATGACGGACGCGGACGTGGACGGCTCGCATATCCGCACGCTTCTGCTCACGTTCTTCTTCCGTCAGATGCCGGAGCTGATCGAGCGCGGGCACCTCTACATCGCGCAGCCGCCGCTCTACAAGGCGACCCGCGGCAAGTCCTCGATCTACCTCAAGGACGAGCGCGCACTGGAAGACTATCTCATCGATGCGGGCATCGAAGGCGCATCGCTCCAGCTCGAAACCGGCGTTGAGTTCCAGGGCGACCAGCTCAAAGGCCTGATCGACGAGGCACGCCTCGTGCGCCAGGTGCTGAACAACCTGCATACCCGCTACAACCGCAAGGCCGTCGAGCAGGCGGCCATCGCCGGCGCGCTGCGCCCCGATGTGGTGGAAGATCCCGAACGCGGCCCCTCGGCAGCCGCCTACATTGCCACGCGCCTCGACGCGATCTCCGACGAGCTCGAACGCGGCTGGACGGGCGAAGTGAACGACGGCGGCTATGCGTTCTCGCGCACCGTGCGCGGCGTGACGCAGACCGCCGTTCTCGACCAGGCCCTGATTGCGAGCCAGGAAGCCAAGAAGCTCGACGAGCGCGCCAAGTCGCTGCAGGACGTCTATGCCAAGCCGGCGAAGCTCGTGCGCAAGAGCGACGCGATGCAGATCGACGGTCCGCTTTCCTTGTTCAACGCGGTCATCGCCTACGGCCGCAAGGGCCTGCAGCTCCAGCGCTACAAAGGCCTCGGCGAAATGACCGCCCAGCAGCTCTGGGAAACCACCCTCGACCGCGACGTGCGCTCGCTCCTGCAGGTCAAGGTGAAGGACACGACCGATGCCGACGACCTGTTCGTGAAGCTCATGGGCGACGTGGTGGAACCCCGCCGCGAATTCATTCAGGAGAACGCGCTCTCAGTGGCGAATCTCGACGTGTAAGCGACGAGTTGACCGTTAAGCCGGTATCGCGAAACGGAAACCAATAGGGCGATGCAGTAAAGCAAACTGCGCCGCCCTTCATGGTTTGATTTATTGCTTTCTGGAGCATCGGACGCGGGAAGTGGATTTGCACTTTGAGATTGAATCCGATGCTCCCTTCCTGGAATGAGTGCATCGAACGCAAGAGTAGGGACTGGTCTTGCGGGAACGATGCTCGAACATTTTGGATTGAACATCTTTCCCGCAAAACCGGTGCCCACTTTTGCGTCCGATGCTTTAATGATCCGATGCCATCTTGAGGCCGATCAGACCGATCAGGATGAACAGGGCGCTCCCGACCCGCAGGGCCGTGGCCTGCTCTCCGAGCACGGCGATCCCCACCAAAAACGCACCGATGGCGCCGATCCCCGTCCAGATCACGTAGGCCGTGCCGAGGGGAAGCACCCTCATGGCGAACGACAACAAGCCGAAACTTGCAATCATCGCCACGATGGTCACGATGCTCGGGACGAGCTTCGTGAACCCCATCGATTGCTTCATGGTGTAGGCCCAAAGGACCTCCAGCAGTCCCGCCACGACCAGATAAACCCAAGCCATTATCATAACCTCTCTAGAGCATCGGACGTGAAAAGTGGATTTGCACTTTTGGGATCCATTCCGATGCTCCCACCATAGAAGAGCGTATCGTGCGAAATTTAGTGTCCCGGGTGGAGCGCATCGTTGAGGTAGATGCAGGTCAGCACCGCAAACACATAGGCCTGGAGGACGGCGACGAGAAACTCGAAGCCCGTCAATGCGACGGTCATGGCCAGAGGAAGCGGCGCGAGCACCGCATATCCGGTTCCCGCCGTGCCCAGCGCCACGACGAAGCCGCCGAAGACCTTCAGGGCGATATGCCCGCCCAGCATGTTGGCGAACAGCCGCAGGCTGAGGCTGATCGGCCGTGACAGAAACGAGATGATCTCGATGACCACGAGCACGGGAAGGAGCCATTGGGGCACTCCCGAGGGCACGAACAGCCTGAGGAAGCGGGTGCCGTGTTTCATGAAGCCGTAGCCGATCACGGTTGCGATCACGAGCATGGCAAGGCCGAACGTCACGACGATCTGGCTCGTGACCGTGAAGGAGCCGGGAATCATGCCCAGCAGGTTCAGGACCAGGACGAAGAGGAAGAGCGAGAACACCAGAGGAAAGAACTTCATTCCCTCCCGGCCCGCCGCATCCTGGAGGGTTCCTGCGACGAACTCGTGCAGCATCTCGGCAACCGCCTGGGAGCGGCCCGGCACGAGGGCCTTCCGGCGTGTGGCCCAGAGAAACCCGCCGACGATCAACACGACGGACAAGCTCATGAACACGGACGCGTTCGTCACGCCGAACTCGACTCCGCCCACGCTCCCGAGAGGGACCAGGGTTTTGACGACAAACTGCTCGATAGGGTTGGCCACCGGGGATGCCTCCGCTTTCAGATCGAAGCCACAGAAACGGCAGGTCATGCCGCGACGGTGGGGCCGTCCCCGATGAAGCGAAGGCCAAGGGTCGTCCCGAGGCAGGGTGGCTATATCAAACCCCACGAGGTTGAGGCAAGAGCATGCAAGAGCATGCAAGAGCATGACGGAGGCTGTTGCGGGAATCGGCCCGGCCCGGCCCGGCGCTCCTGGAGGCCGCCCTGCCTCGGCACGGGGCATCTGCGACAGGCCGCCATCACGCGAAGAGGCAGGCACAAGCCATCATCATCCCGTTCTGACGCTCGCTGAATTCGGCCTCCAATCTCCTTCGGCGGAGCCTGCACCCTCGGCAATGAGTTCGTCAATGAAGGCCCGGAAGTGCGGATTGTGCCGGTTCCTGATCTCGCTCCAGCAGGCTCGCGCGCCGGGAGACGCCATGATGGCCTTGATGCTTTCGCGAATGCCCGACCAGTGCGGCGCATGGATCGTGCGGATTTCGCTCTGCACGTAGACGTTCTCGGCCCGGCGCAGGAAGCTGAGCAGCATGAAGCCGAATTGCACTCGCTCGACTTCGCCGAGCAAGGCGAATTCCCGTCCGGCCCGGATGTAGAGATCGACGAGCGCCTTGTCCTTGGCGATGTCGAAGGAGATCGACGCGAAGGAGTTCACTACCTGCTGGAAGGTCGCCGCCCGCACAGCGCGTGTATTATCCCGGATCTGAATGGAAAAGATGATCAGCGTGAAGATGACGCCGACACCGCTGACGGTCGTGGCAAGCCAGGCGAAGTCCTGCAATGTCATGACGAACCTCATGACCTATCCGAGGCAGGCACCGTGTCGACCTTAGATCCGAGAGATCCGCTGCCGCCACGCACTTTCCCTGGATAGTCCCCGATTGCGGCGATTTCCCCGCCGAGGAGGAGGAGATCGGCGACCATGAGGGTCATGAGCGGCTCTTGAATCCCGCTCATGACGTTTTCGAAGACAGGAGCTAGACTGGCTGCCGCGACGAGGGTCTCGGCCGTCCCGCTCCATGCCCGTGAGGCCCTTCGTCGACCGGCGCACCGGCCGCCTTGGCGCTGCCGGCCACCGCTCTGCGCATCCGGACACGAGGAAGAGGAGAGCCCGCCATGCCCCAACCCCACCTCACCCGTCTTGACGGAACAGGTCTCAGCGGACCGGTCGCCCGAAGTCGCTGGTGGCTCTACGCCATCGGGTTCCTGCTCATCGTGGCCGGATTGGCGGCCCTCGCGCTTCCGTTCTTCGCCAGCCTGGCGGTGGAGGCCGTGGTCGGCTGGGCCTTCGTGATCGCGGGCATTTCCCAGTTTCTCTACGCCCTGCGCACCAAGGGCTGGGGCGGCTTCGTCTGGCAGGTGCTGATCGCGGCCGTCTTCCTGGTCGGCGGCTTCACCCTCATCACCAATCCCGTTGCGGGCCTGATCAGCCTGACTCTGGTGATCATCGCCACCTTCGTGGCCAGCGGTATCCTCAAGATCCTGATCGGCTTCCGCCTCAGGCCCATGGACGGATGGGGCTGGTTCGTGCTGCTGGGCGTCCTGTCGCTCGCCGTCGGCCTGCTGATCTGGAACCGCCTGCCGAGTTCGGCAGCCTGGAGCCTGGGGCTGCTCGTGGGCATCGATTTCCTGTCGACCGGGCTCGTGTTCCTGCGCTTCGGCTATCTGGCGGGCCAGACCTCCCGCATCGCCGGCGCGGCGGCATAGAGCATCAACCGCAAAAGTGGGAACCGGTTTTGCGTGAGAAGATGCTCGAAATATAGACCTAAAGCATCCGATGTGGGTCCGATGTCACGTCCGATGCTGTAGCCACCGCCCCCTTCGCTTTCGTTGGGGGGCACAGGGTAGCGGGGATAACAGCATGTCCCCCACCGGCGTCAGGCCGCGCGGGAGAGCCGGTGCACGCGGCCGTCGTCGCCGCTCGTCTGTGTGCCGGTCTCGTCCTGCGCACGATCCATGGGGCCGCGTCGCAGGGCGACGAGGAACTTGCGCACTTCGTCGGCCAGACGGTCGCCCTGGACGGCCACCTGCCTCGACGTGTCGAGGACGGAACCCGCGAGCTGCTTGGTCTCGGCCGTGTTCTGGCTCACGCTGTGGATGTTCTCCGTGACTCCTTGCGTCCCGACCGAGGTCTGCTCGACGCTGCGCGCGATCTCGGCCGTGGCGGCGGTCTGTCCACTGATGCTCTGCGCGATACGCGACGTCGCGTGATCGATATCCGCCACGATGGTGGAGATCTCGGACACGGCGGACACAGCCGCCGTGGAAGCGGAGCGTAGTTCCGCAATCTCGCTGGCGATCTCGTCCGTCGCCTTGGCGGTCTGGGTGGCCAGCGCCTTCACTTCCTGGGCCACGACGGCAAAGCCGCGCCCTGCCTCGCCCGCCCGCGCGGCCTCGATGGTGGCGTTCAGCGCCAGCAGGTTGGTCTGCGACGCGATGCTGGTGATGAGGCCCACGACGGTACTGATGCGCTCGACGGCGGTGTTGAGGCTGTTGACGATGGCGCCCGTGGATTGCGCCTCCTCGGCGGCCTGCCGTGCACGCATGGCGGAGTGGTCGGCTTCGGTTCCGATCTCCTGCGCGGAGGCGGCGAGCTGCGTGACGGCGGCAGCGACTGTCTGCACGTTGACGGCCATGTCGGCCGCGGTCGAGGCCACGAGGCTGGTGCGGTCGTCCGTGAGGGTCGCGCCTTCCTGCAGCACCGAGGACATGGTGCTCATGTCGGTGGAGGATTCCGAAAGGGTTTGGACGATCGTGTTGATGGCCTGCTCGAATTCCGCCGTCGAGTGGTTGAAGGCCGCCAGACGGCATTCGATGACGTGCGAGGCCTCGTTGATGATCGTCGCGCCGTTGAGCAGCGCACCGTGAAGTCCGTCGGGCTGGATGCGCCGGAAATACTGGTTGTTGCGCACCGCGTCCATCGCGGCCGAGGACTCGCGGATATAGGCGTCGACCCGGTCGGTCGTATCGTTGACGGTGTCGTGCAGCTTGCCCAGGGCTCCGCCTTCCCGGCTCCCGATGATGCGGGCCTCGAAGTCGCCATGCCCGATCCGGTCGATGATGTCGGTCGCGGTCGCGATGGCGCGGTACGTGCGCAGCAGCATCACGCCGCCGAAGATGAATCCGGCATCGGCGAGGAGCACCGTGAGCGAGGGCATGGAGCCGGTGACGGCGGACGCGATGGCCTGTCCGGTGACCGCGAGCGCCGCGACGGCGAAGCCGATGCTTGCCTTAGAGAGAGAAGACAAATTCATCATAGCTGGCCTTGTTCGCGGTGGCGGTTTGCATGAGGTGCCGGTGGGAAGCTGCAAGCCCCTCCTTGGCATTGGGGCAGGAGGCTTCGATGCGGGTGAGTTCGGCGTAGAACGGCGCAATGACCTTTTCCACCACGTCCCGCTTCGGAACCCGGCGGTTGGAGTGATAGCCGCAGACCTTCAGATTGCCGTCATAGGACGGCGTCACATGGGCGAAGACCCAGTAGTGATCGCCGTTGCGCGCCATGTTCTTCACATAAGCGAAGACCTCGCGGCCGTCCTGGATCGCGTCCCACAGGACCTTGAAGACCGCGCGCGGCATGTCCGGGTGACGGATCATGCTGTGCGGCTGCCCGGCGAGCTCCTTCTCGGTGTATCCGGCGATCTCGCAGAAAATCCTGTTCGTGTAGGTCAGCCTGCCTTTCAGGTCCGTTTTCGAGACGATGAAGGAATCGGGATCGAAGAAGATCTCGCGCTGAGTGGGAGTGATCAATTGGCTCATCTACGGCGTTAGAGGAGTGGCGACGGCCTGCCTGGCCCCGCCTATCAAACGCGCCTTCTCGCAAAGCTAGCTTGTGCGAGGCTGAGCTTCCTCCCTGAGAGCCGGAACGCTTATTGCGCAAGCAGCCAGGAGGGCCGCCTGCCGTCGGCGATGCCCGTCGCGGCCGCCTCGACGCAGGCCTCGAGACTTCCGAAGTGGAAGCGCCGTCCGGTGAGTCCGGGACCGTAATGGGCGTATTTGCCGGAATTGGTCATGATCGTCCTCGCGTGCGGCGGGATCACCGGCTCGATGATCATGCACCAGCAGGTATCCGTGACGATCTGAATGCCGAATTGCTCCAGCTCCGCCAGAATGCCGGCCTCGCGCACCCGGTCGTAAGTGGCGCGCCCGCAGGTGACGACCATCGTCACGTCCTTGTGCCTCGCGCGGCCCCGGCACAGGGCCGCGAGCCTCTCGCATTCGCCAACGGAGAAGTGCGGATTGCCGAGCGACACGAGATCGACGGATGCGTCCTGTGCATTGTCGAGTTCGCTCCAGCTCCGCGCGAGGTCCTCGATGCCGACGTCGAGCGCCGGAACGGCGGCCCCGCCGGTCGCCTCCTCCACGCTCGCGGCCTCGGGCGTCACGCCGACGATATGGAACATCGGCGCGCTCGACGTGGTCGCGAAGGCGGCCCCGAAGGCCTTCAGGTCGTCCTGCGAGGGCGAAGCCTTTTCCAACCCGACGATCACGGGAATCCGGTTCGCCGCCAGGAGCCCCACATGGTAGCCGATGAGCGGGTAGAACGAATCGTCGAGCCCGTCGAGCGCCGGAAGATTGATGCGCAGAGCGGCACGGCGGCCGCTCTCGACATGGCACCCGGCCAGCGGCGCGCGGCCGGTGAGCGCGATGCAGATGTCCAGATAATCGGGATATTTCATCGTGCGCGCGCCGAGCACGCTGTTGGCAAAGACGACGGCGTTGGATTCCGCCCAGACGATCTGCTCGCCTCGTGCCGGAGCGCTGTCGAGGAGATAGGGCGCGCAGGTGAAGGTCGGTCTCGCGCCCATGTCCACATAGGCGTCGCCGAGCTGACTCGCGGGTTCTCCGAAGGCGGGATCGATGCCCTGCGCCCGCCAGCGGCGATGATCGACCGAGATGGAATTGAGCGTCGTCGGCACGGCGACCCTTCCGCCCCAGTCTCGCAGCCGCTGCGCGAACCGGAGCGAGCCCGGCCCGGTATAGATGCAGCCGTCGATATGGGCCTGGGTCACGTCGATCAGGCGGTCGGCCCCCTGCAGTTCCGCCATGCGCAGGACGATGTTCATCGCCACCTGTGCGGCCTTGCCGTGCGCGCCGTCCAGGAAGGCCCTGTCGGCTTGCGTCAGCTCCATGCGGGAGGCGGGCGGCGCGGCCGGTCCGCGATCGTCCGACACGGCGCTGAGCTCCTCGGGCCGCTCCGCGCATGCGACGCGGGCGCCGTCGACGCGCGCATGGCGTGCCGCCGTCACCCGGCGGAAATCCTTCGGGTCGAGGATGACGACGGGAATCGACTGCCCGAAGACCTCTTCGGCGATCACGACGCCCAGGGTCAGGATGTCGTCCGCCCGCTCGACCACCATGGCGGCGGGCCCCTTGCCGTTGAGGAGCAGTTCGAGGATCACGCCGCTGCCCGAGCAGGAGCCGCGCCCGCCCGGGATGGCGAGGATCTTGCCCGTGAGGATCCGGCCGCTCAAGGGGTGGTGGCGGTCGATCACCTCGCCGGTGACCGGATCGACACCTCCCCAGAAGCTCAGCTCCACATCGCTGGAAATGACCTCGCCTGTGGCCTTGCCACGAACGAAGGCGATACCCGAGAAGACAGCTTCGTTCATGGCATTTCCTTATCCTTAGCGCATCGTGCGGACCCAGCAGGCCGCGCTGGCGAAAAGTGGGCCCGGTTTTTCGCCAGAACGATGCGCTCGTTCCAGGAAGGGGGCATCGGATTCAATCCCAAAAGTGGATTCCACTTTTCACGTCCGATGCTCTAGTGCGGCAGGAGAGCCTGCAGGTCGTCATAGAGGGCCTTCGGGATGCGCACCCCGTTCGCCTTGCTGCGCTCCCGGGCCTCGTAGCGCCGCTGCGAGGGAAGGCGCGCGCCCTGGCCGACGATGGCGTCGAACATCTTTTCCGCGCGGGCCACGTGCTGCTCCGCATCGGCTCCCAGGAACACCTTGGGATCGAAGGCGAGGATCAGCTCGCCATGGCAGGGGGCGGCGCCCACGCCCTCGTCGAAGGCCATGGATTCCGCGCTCGTCATGTCGCCGATCAGGGGGCCGGCCATGAGCTCGATCATCGCCGACAGCGCCGAGCCCTTGTGGCCCCCGAAGGTGAGCATTGCGCCTGCAAGCGCCGCCGTCGCATCGGTGGTGGGATGACCCTCGGCGTCGATGGCCCAGCCGGTGGGAATGGGCTTGCCCGCGCGCCGGTGCAGCTCGATCTCGCCGCGCGCGATGGCGCTGGTAGCGAAGTCGAACACGAAGGGCGGCCCATCGGGGCGCGGCCAGGCGAAGGCGATCGGATTCGTGCCGAACACGGGCTTCTTGCCGCCCGCCGGCGCAACCCAGCTGTGGCTCGGCGTCATGGCGAGTGCTACGAGCCCGTCCTGGCTGATCGCCTCGACCTCTGGCCAGAGGGCCGAGAAATGATAGCAGTTGTTGATCGCCAGGGCGGCAAGGCCCGTCCGGCGCGCCTTCTCGACGAGCAGCGGCCTGCCGCGCTCGAAGGCGAGCGGCGAGAAGCCGAACCGGGCGTCGACGCGCACGACGGCGGGTGCATGGTCCACCACGTCCGGCACGGCGTTCGGATCGACCTTACCCTCCTTCACGGAGCGCACGCAGCCGAGCAGGCGGTACACGCCGTGGGAATGGCACTCGTCGCGCTGGCCGGCATGGACGACGCTCGCGATGGCCTGCGCATGCTCGTCGGACAGACCGCCCGCCTTCAGGACGTCGATGCTGAGACGCCGGACCTCGTCCAACGAAAGGGAAACTTCTTCGCTCATACCTTGTACCTTGCCTTGCCTTGTTCCATTCGGTTCCGTTGATTTTGCGAAAGCGGATGCTTCTTACATCTGCGGCCAGGTATCCGACAACCGATAGCCGGCCGGCCACGGATCTTCGGGATCGAGCATGTGCTGGTGGGTGCCCGTGATCCAGGCGCGTCCGGAGATCATCGGGATGATGCCGGGCCTGCCGCCCACCGTCACCTCGGCCTCGATGCGGCAGATGAACTCGGAATCGATGATCGAGCGGCCGACGAAGCCGTCGCCCACCTTCAGGATGCCGCGCGCATGAAGCACCGCCATGCGGGCCGAGCAGCCCGTGCCGGTCGGCGAGCGGTCGATCTTGCCGGGGCGCACCACGACGGCGTTGGCCCCGTGCGCGACGCCGTCCCGATCGACGAGCGGCGCCGCGATCTGGCAGAACGAAATGTGGTTCCAGCCCGGAAGCTCGGGATGCCGGAAGCCGATCTGCTCATTGGCCGCGCGGGTGATCTTCACGCCGATCTCCGCCAGGTCCTTGGCCTCGTCGGGGCGGATCGCGAAACCGAGCGCCTTCGCGTCCGCGATCACGAAGCTGTCGCCGCCATAGGCGGTGTCGACCGTGAGCGTGCCCACGCCTGCGACTTCGAGCTTCACGTCGAGCTTGTCGGCGAAGGAGGGCACGTTGCGGACCCTGATCCGCTCGGCCTTGCCGTTCCGGCATTCTGCTTCGACTTCGATCAGGCCGCCCGGCGGTTCGAGAACCATGCGGGTGATCGGCTCCTGCATGGGAATGATGCCGGTGTCGAGCAGAACGGTGGACACGCAGATGGAATTCGAGCCCGACATGGGCGGCGTATCGGCCGGCTCCATGATGATCCAGCCCATCTGAGCCCGGGGGTTCTTCGGCGGCACGAGGAGGTTCACGTGACGGAAGACGCCGCCGCGCGGTTCGTTGAGCACGAAATTGCGCAGCGTCTCGTCCTCGGCGATGAAGCGCGACTGCTCCCAGATCGTGTCGCCGGGCGGCGGCGCGACCCCACCCACGATGACGTCGCCCACCTCCCCTTCCGCGTGGCAACTGACGACATGAACGACTTTCGACGTGCGCATTGAACTCTCCGGGTCAGAGATGGGGTTTGGAACGGGGAGGCCGACGCGGATCGCGCCGCCCGTCGCTCTCAGAGAACGGATTTCAGGAACTCGATCGTCTCGGGCTTCTGCGGGTGTCCGATCACCTCTTCGGGCGTGCCGATCTCGTGGATCAGGCCCTTGTGGAAGAAGGCCACCCGGTCGGAGACATCGCGCGCGAAGCGGATCTCGTGGGTGACGAGGATCATGGTCATGCCCTCTTCGGAGAGCATCTTCAACGTGTCCAGCACCTCGCCGACGAGCTGCGGATCGAGCGCGGAAGTCACTTCGTCGAAAAGCATGTAGTCGGGCGACATGGCGAGCGCGCGCGCGATGGCCATGCGCTGCTGCTGGCCGCCGGAGAGCCTGGACGGGTACACCTTCAGCTTCTCGCCGAGGCCCACATGGGTGAGCTGCCTGACGGCGATTTCCTCTGCCTCCCGCTTGCTCTTGCCCAGAACCTTGCGGAGCGCGAGCATCACGTTCTCGAGGACGGTGAGGTGCGGAAAGGCGTTCCACTGCTGGAACACGATGCCGATCCTCTGGCGCAGCTTGTTGAGATCCGTGCCGCGCGCATGGACGTCGATGCCGTCGACGAGGATCTGCCCGCCCTGGATCGGCTCGAGGCCGTTGATGCACATGAGCATCGTGGACTTGCCCGAGCCCGAGCCCCCGATGACGGACAGGACCTCGCCCTTCTGAACCGTGAGGCTGACGCCTTTCAGCACCTCGAGGGCACCGAAGGATTTCCGAACGTCCTTTAACTCAATCATTTTCACGCCACCGCTTTTCGAGCCGCGCCCCGAGCCGGGCGATCGGGAAGCTCATGAGGAAATAGATCAGGCCTGCAATCGACAAAACGAAGAGCGGCTCCTGGATACGCGTCACGATGACCTGCGACGACCGCAGGAGCTCGACGATGCCGATCCAGAGGACGAGCGCCGAATCCTTCATAACGCCGAGCGTGAGGCCGATCCAGCTCGGGAGCGCGACGCGCATGGCCATGGGAAAGACGATGCTCGTCAGATCCTGAGTGTAGGTCATGCCGAGCGAACGGGCCGCCCGGCGGGTCGTCGGCGGCACGGCGAGGATGCCGCCGCGCACGATTTCCGCGCAATAGGCCGCCGTGTAGAGCGCAAGCACCACGCAGCCCACCGTGAACGCCGTCACGTTGAGCTTGAGGATGGACTTGAACGAATTGGCGAGCACGAACTGGATCAGGAGCGGCACCGAACGGAGGATGTCCAGCACGAAGCCGACCGGAATGTTCAGCCACCACGGCGCGGAGGCGCGCACGAGACCGAAGAGCATCCCCAAGATGGTGCCGCCCAGAACGGCCCAGAAGGTGATGGCAATCGTCGTTCCCGCGCCCTGAAGGAGGAACAGGAAGTCGTTCCAGGTGAGGCTTGTCTCGAACATCGTCGTCTCCTCAGTACCGGAACAGGCGCCAGGCGAAGAGGCGCGACGAGAGCGTGATGAGCTTGGCCATGAGGTAATAGATGACGGCCGCGATGGCGAAGAACTCGAAGGTCCGGAAGGTGCGCACGTTCAGATCCTGCGTGACGCCCGTGAGGTCCGTGTTGAGGCCGACCGTGACGCCCAGCGACGTCATCAGGAGCGCCCAGACCATCTGGTTGGACATGGGATAGAAGACGATCCGGAACATCTGCGGCAGGACGATGAGGCGAAACGCCTGCGGCGCACTCATGCCGAGGGAGCGCGCGGCGCGCGTCTGTGTGTCCGGGATGGCGCGAAGGCCGCCGCGGAAGGTCTCCGCGAGATAGCCAGCGTTGTTGAAGGCGATGCCCGCCAGAAGCGCCACGTAGGAATCGAGATGGATGCCGAAGGAGCCCAGGCCGAAATACGTCATGTAGACCTGGAACAGGGCCGGCGTGTTGCGCGCGAGTTCCACCCAGCCGGTCGAAAAGCCGTAGAAGAGCTTGTTGTTCGACTGGCGGCCGAGCGCCAGAAACACGGCCAGGATGACGCCGATCACCATCGACAGCACGGCGATCTGGAGCGAGACAAATGCACCTGCCAGCATGTCTGGCAGAGCATTCAGAGCCGGGCGCCAGTGAAAGGTATAATTCAGCATGAAGGCGTGCCCCAGAACGGAACAAAATCAAAACGGCCGAGGGCCATGCATGGCCCTCGGCCCTGTGCGGAACGATCAGTAATAGACGCCCTTCACGGTCAGGTCCGGGGCCTCGCCGCCGACCCACTTCTGGAACAGTTCCTTGTAGCGGCCGGTGCGGACCTGCTGGTTCACGAAGAGGTTGAGGTAGTTGAGAAGGCCCTGCTCCTGGCGCAGGCCGATGAGCGAGACGTAATCGGTGACGTAGGGCGCATCGCCCTTCACCACGAAGCCCTTGTACTTGCCGGACTTGGCGACGGAATGCGCAACCGTGTTCGTCACGACCGTCGCGTCGATCTGGCCCTGGGAGAGCGCGAGGAACACGTCGGCCTGGGTCTGGTAGGGACGGAACGATCCGGTGCCCCACGCCTTCACGTCCTTCTCGAGCGCGATCGCCTCGAACGTGCCGGAGGTCGAACCGGTCTTCCTGCCCTTGAGGCTCTCATAGGCGTCGATGCCCGTGTCGTCGCGGGTGAGAACGACCATCTTGAAGGCGAAATAGGGGATCGAGAAGCCGATGGTCTTGGCGCGCTCGAGCGTGTCGGAGGTCGAGGCGACGCCCACATCCGCGCGATCCGAGACGAGAGCCGGAATGCGGTCCGGGAACGGCGTTTCGACGATCTCGGCCTTCACGCCGAGGGCCTTCGCGAGGTCGTTGCAGGTATCGACGTCGAAGCCGATGGGCTGGTTCTTGTCGTCGCGTGAGCCCATGGGCGGGAAGTCGAGCGTCACTGCGCAGCGCAGCACGCCGGAGGCGATGATATCGTCGAGCTTGTCCGCCTTGGCCGGCATGGCGGCGATCATGCCGAGAAGAAGTGCGGCCGCTGTTGTCCTCAGTTTCATCGTTCGTCCTCTGATTGTTGCGTCTCCGACGCCCGGCAATCTCACCCGAGGTCAGGTGACGCAACATCCGCATATTGGATACAATTTGCAATATGAAATGTGTTTCACTACGCCTAATGTCTGAGCGACTGTGCCCAGAGATCAGCCAAAAGAATGAGACAAACATCCTCGAAGGCGCAGCTCTCGAGGCGCGCTAGCGCATCGTGCGGACCCGGCGGGTCGCGCTGGCAAAAAGTGGCCCCGGTTTCTCGCAACCACGATGCGCTTTTTCCAAGAAGAGGACATCGGATGGAATTCCAAAAGTGCAGATCCACTTCCCGCGTCCGATGCTCTGGAACCGGTCGCATGCGTCACCACGCCGGACGCGTCTTCGAAGGCATCTTAGCGAAGCGCAACGGCGTGCTTCGCCTTGAGGGTCACATCAGAAGCGCTGCGCCGAAAACGGCTTCAGGTCGATCGTCGCAGGCGATCCGTCCACCAGCTCGGCCACGAGACGGGATGTGATCGCAGCCTGCGTCAGCCCGTGATGAGCGTGCCCGAACGCATAAAGCACACGCTTGTCCCGCGAGGCCTCGCCGATCACAGGAAGAGAATCCGGAATCGAAGGTCTGAAGCCCATCCAGCGCTTTGCCGGCTGCCCGGTATCCAGATGCGGCAGGAAGCGCTTGAGACGCGTGATCATGGCGGAGGTGCGCTCATGGTTGGGCGGCGCTTGCGTGCCTGCGAACTCGACGGCCCCGCCCACCCGGTCGCCCGTATCGAGCGTCGAGGCGACAAAGCCCTCTCCTTCGAACATGACGGGACGATTGAGACCGAACGCGCCCTTTGCGTAGGTGGCGTTGTATCCGCGCTCGGTATCGAGCGGAACATCATCGCCCAGCTGCTTGGCGAGCTGACGGGACCAGACGCCGGCACAGATCAGCACGCGGTCCGCCGCCACGATCCGCATCGCCGCGTCCGTGTGAACGTGAACGGCGTCATCCGTGGGCCGGATGGCAAGGGCTTTGCCCTCGACGCCCGTGGCGCCGCGCCCGATTGCAAGCCGGAGCAGGTCGGAGGCAAGAAGCGCGGGATCGGACACATGGCAGGATGCCGAATAGAGCACCCCCGCTTCGACATGGTGAAGCGCAGGCTCGAGATCGGCGAGCTCACGCGGCCCGAGAACCTCGAGCGGAATGCCGAAATCCTTCTGTCGGTCGATGATGTCCTGAGCCTGCAGGAAGTGGTTGCGGTCGCGCCAGACCGACAGGATGCCCTTCTCGCGCAGATGCTGGTCCAGCCCAAGCGACGAGAGACGCGCCCTCCAGGCCGGCAGGGCCTGCGCGTTGATCGAGCGAATGGCCGCAATGCTGGATTTGATGCGCCCGGGAGACGAGGCCAGCACGAACCGCACCAGCCAGGGCGTCAGCGCGGGAAGATAGGACGGCCTGATGGTGAGCGGGCCGAGCGGATCCATCATCCATCGGGGAAGGTTTCGCCATGCCTTGGGCGAGGCCAGCGGCATCACGTCCATGTCGGCGATCCAGCCCGCATTGCCGTCCGTCGGTCGCTGCGGATTGTTTCCCGGATCGATGAGGGTCACCTGGTGACCTGTGTCGAGAAGCGCATGGGCGGCCGCAAGGCCGACGATACCCGCACCAACGATCGCAATCCGCATCATGAAACCCGTTGTAGAAGAACCCTCACGGACAGGGGCGGTCCGTTTGGGGCCGCCCCTGACAAGCCTTGTCCGATCTATGCGGAACGGCTCTGGTCGACGACCTGGAAACCATTCGCGAACGGATCGCGGTCGTCGATGAAGATGGTGTTGAATCCGGTGACCCGCGCCCAGCCTTCGATGGACGGGATGATCGCATCGCGGTCGCCCACCTTGGCGCGGCCTTCGATGCGGCCGGTGAAGGTGGAGCCGATGATGCTCTCATGCACGAAGGCGTCGCCCTCCTTCAAGGCGCCGCGCGCAGCAAGATGCGCCATGCGGGCGGATGTTCCCGTGCCGCAGGGCGAACGGTCGATCGCCTTGTCGCCGTAGAACACGGCGTTGCGCGCCGTGCCGCCCGGCGTCTGAGCCTTGCCGGTCCACAGAACGTGGGTCAGGCGATCGATGGCCGGGTTTTCGGGATGCGCGATCCTGTAGCGCGCGTTGAAGGCTTCGCGCAGCTTCGGGCTCCAGCGCAGGATGTCGGACGGATTCACGTCGGCGAGGTCCGCATAGAGCGGCTGTTTCTCGACGATGGCATAGAAATTGCCGCCATAGGCTACGTCGACCATGAGTGTCCCGAGCCCCTCGACCTCGACTTCGTAGCCGGTACCGTAGAGGAACGAGGGGATGTTGGTGATGCGCACGCTCTCGATGAAGGGCCCGTTCTGCTCGTAGCGTGCCTCGACGACGCCAGCCGGGGTATCGAGGCGGAGGAGCCCGGGGGTCTTCGGGTGAATCAGCCCGTTCTCGAGCGCGATGGTCACCGTGCCGATGGTGCCGTGGCCGCACATGGGCAGACAGCCGGAGGTCTCGATGAAGAGAATGCCGACATCGCAATCGGGGCGCGTGGGCGGATAGAGGATCGAGCCCGACATCATGTCGTGGCCGCGCGGCTCGAACATGAGGCCCGTGCGGATCCAGTCGTATTCCGCCAGGAAGTGCTGGCGCCTCTCGAACATGGTCTCCCCTTTGAGCTGGGGGATGCTGCCGCCGCCGACCACGCGGACCGGGTTGCCGCAGGTGTGACCGTCGATGCAGAAAAAGGTGTGACGCGCCATGGCTTCGCTCTTGGAATCGAATTCTTGGGATCGAACTCTTAGGATCGAACTTTTGTCGTGAAGGGTCAAAAAATGAGGCGGAGGAGACCTTCGTCTCCCCCGCCGTAATCGTATCAGGCCGCGGGCTTCAATCCCACATCGGGAAGCGCCGGGCGGTTCTTCAGGGCCTTGTCCATGATCGCCTCGACATAGGCGCGGTCCTGGTCGCCCAGGGCAAGGCGCGGCGGACGGGTAAGCGCAGAGCCGCGGCCCATGATCTCCTCGCAGAGCTTGATGCACTGCACGAGATCCGGGCGGGCATCGAGGTGCAGGAGCGGCATGAACCACTCGTAGAGGGCGCGGGCCTCCTCGTAGCGGGCGGCCTTCGCGAGGCGGAACAGGGTCTCGCCCTCCTGCGGGAAGGCGTTCGACATGCCGGAGATCCAGCCCGCCGCGCCGAGCATGACGCTCTCGACCACCACGTCGTCGAGGCCGGCGAACATCACGAAGCGGTCGCCCACCATGTTCTTCACGTCGGTGAAGCGGCGCGTGTCGCCGGACGAATCCTTGAAGCACACGATGGTGTCGCAATCGGCGAGCGAGGCCAGGATCTCGGGCGTCACGTCGTTCTTGTAGATCGGCGGGTTGTTGTAGACCATCACCGGCAGGTCGGTCGCCTTGGAGACGCCGCGGAAATGGGCGGCCGTCTCGTGCGGCTTCGACGAATAGACGAGAGCGGGCATCACCATGACGCCATCGAGCCCGACGCGCGCGGCCTCCTTGGCGACGTCGGACGCGAAGGCCGTTGTGAACTCGGCGATGCCGGCAATCACCGGCACCCGGCCGCGGGAGACGCCCTTCGCGGCTTCCATGACGGCGATCTTTTCGGAGCGCGACAGAGACGTGTTCTCGCCGACGGTGCCGCAAACGATCAGCCCGGAGACTCCGTCGCGGATCAGGCCCTCCATGACCTTGGCGGTTGCCTCGATGTCCAGGTCGTAATTCGACTTGAACTGGGTGGTCACTGCGGGAAAGACGCCTTCCCAGCCGATTTTCTTCGCCATTGTGCTCCAAGCTCCTGCGATGAGGCGTTGAACTTGGTCAATGTAGATTGTATAAAATCGCCGATGTCAAGCGGCGGTCTCTAGCTCTTTCGCCAAAGAGCAATAAGATCCCGTTCCTCTCTTCTTTGTCACAGAACTGTCAGTTGCCATGCCGCCGTCCAGACCCGCTCAGAAATCCCTTCAGCACAGGACCATCTCCTCGGCCGTCGCCGAGGAGCTGCGGCGCCGCATCGTGGATGGGGAGTTCGGCGCGGGCTTCCAGCTCCGCCAGGATGCCTTGGCGGCCGAGTTCGGCGTCAGCCGCATTCCGGTCCGCGAGGCCTTGATGCAGCTCGAGGCGGAGGGGCTGGTGAAGATCCATCCCCATCGGGGCGCCATCGTGTCGGAGCTGTCCACCGAGGAGATCGACGAACTCTTCGAACTGAGGGCTTGGCTCGAACCGCGTTTGCTCAAGGCCTCGGCCCCGCATTTGATGGAAGCCGACTACATCCGCCTTAACGAGATTCTGCAGGAATACAGCTCGGAACTGCGGGCCATGCATATCGGCCGCTGGGGCGAACTGAACACCGAGTTCCACATGGTGCTCTATCAGCATGCGAAGCAGCCGCGCTCGCTCGCCATCATCGCGAATCTTCTCCAGGAGAGCGACCGGCACACACGCCTCCAGCTCTCGCTGACGCAGGGCATGGAGCGCGCCGCCGCCGAACATGCCGAAATTCTCGCGTTATGCACGCAAGGCAAGATCGGCGCGGCCTGCACGCTCCTGAAGAAGCATATCGAGGGCGCGGGACAATCCCTGCGAACCTACCTCGAACAGCACCAGAAGGTAAGTGCGAGGAGATAGCGAGGCGGCGATGAAATTCATCAAGCTCTCTGCACTGGTCCTTACGATCCTGCCGGTCGCTACAGCGAGCTTCGCCCTCATGCCGCTCCCGAAGGAGGAGATCGATGCGCTCAACAAGGCGTGGAGGGCGGCCCCATTTCATGTACAGGTCGAGATTCTACAGACCCGACATCCGCCGGGGCTCGACGCCTCCCGCTGTGGCGAGATCACAGCCATCGTGCGCCGATCCTTCAAGGGAGGCGAGCGCCTTCCTTTGGGAACGTCAGTTGCGTTCGACCGCTGCATCACTGTCCTGGACCTCGGGTTCACCGATTTCGACCGGGACTTTCAGCCCAGGCGAAAGCTGGAAGCGGTCCTGGCCGATGATCCCGTCTCCAGCGGCAAATTCGTGATCGTGAGGGGCGGGATGATGCAGATTCGCGAGATCAGCGAGAAGCCTCAGTTGCCACTGGGCGATTAGAGCATCGGACGCAAATGTGGGAACCGGTTTTGCGTGACAGGATGCTCAAGATCACAATGTTAAAGCGTCGGACGTGAGTTCGATTCCACGTCCGACGCTGTAGCAGCGATGCCGGACAAGCCTAAACCGCCGCCTGCCCCCGATATGCTCTTTCGAGCGTATCGATATCGAGCTTGACCATCGTCGGCATCGCCTCTGTGACCCGTCGAATCGCAGGCAGGGAGCGATCGTCTTCGTCGGGCTATTCCCCCGTGTCTAGAATGACCTGAAAGCCACCGAAGATCAGCCGCTTCGTGTCGAAGGGCACGTCGTTTGCGGCGAGCCGGGGATCGCTCATGAGGGTCTTGTAGGCCTCATCGCGCGCCTCCTTGGACGGCCACACGATCCAGGAGAAGACGACGTTCTCGCTCTCGTGGGCTTTCACCGCGCCCTTGAAATCGGTGACCGTGCCGTCGGGCAGATCGTCGCCCCAGCATTCCACGATGCGGATCGCGCCGTATTCCTTGAAGACCGGCGCGGCCTTCGCGGCCGCCTCTCGATAGGCTTCCCGGTTTCCGGACGGCACGGGTATGAGGAATCCGTCGACATAGCTCATGATGTGGTCCTCCGGTCACGCCGCTTCCGGGATCGAGCGGCCTTCGGCCAGGGCGGCGAGCTGGCCCGCGACGATGCCCCACCCTTCGTGGAAGCCCATGGCCTCGTGCTGCTTGAGCGTCTCCTCGTTCCAGTGGCGGACGCGCGCCGTGTAGCGGGTGCCCGCCCCTTCCGGGTCGAAGGTGACGATCACCACCATGAACGGATTCTGCGGAATCCATCCGGCCCTGAAGGCATCGGTGAACACGAGCTTGCGGTTCGGAACGACCTCGAGGAACACCCCCTCCTGGCGCGGGAGGTCGGTGCCGTCGGGGGCCCGCATGGCCATCAGGCCGCGTCCGCCGGGACGCAGGTCCAGATGAGCCTCCGGCGTCGTGTAGGGACGCGGCGCCCACCATTCGGCGGTGCGCTCGGTCCAGACGCGATAGACGGTTTCAGGCGGTGCGTCTATCAGCCGGGCGATCGACAGCTCATGGGCGGCGGTCTCGTTGGTCATGCACTCGCCCCTCCGCTGCGGCCGTGCGTTCTTACGCGTTCGCCATATCGGCCATCGCCGCCTTGGCCGCTTCGACATCCATCCACATCACTTCCCAGATATGGCCGTCCGGATCCTCGAAGCTGCGGCCGTACATGAAGCCGTAATCCTGCTTCGGGCCGGCATCGGCGCGTCCGCCCGCAGCGGCGGCCTTCGCGACGGTTTCGTCGACTTCCTCGCGACTATCGGCCGAGAGGCAAATCAGGACTTCGGTCGTCTCGCGGGCATCGGCGATCTTTTTCGGCGTGAACTGGCGAAACTTGTCGTGGGTCAGCAGCATCGCGTGAATGGTCTCGGAAAGGACCATGCAGCTCGCGGTGTGATCGCTGAACTGCGGGTTCTTGACGGCACCGATGGCCTGATAGAACGCATCGGCTCGATCGAGGTCGGCGACCGGAAGGTTCACGAAAATGAGTTTCGACATGGCTTTCTCCCCTTTGTGGTTTTGACATTGATTTCAGATAAAGTTATAAATTGCAACTATGAAGTTAAAAAAAATAACTAACAGGTCGGAAACACGGCCGCGGCGTCACTACGAGGACGCCTGCGCGGCAGCCCATGCCCTCGACCTCGTGGGAGAGCGCTGGGCCCTGCTGGTCATGCGCGAACTGATGCTCGGACCGAAACGGTTCGGCGATCTGCGCGAGAGCCTGCCGGGCATCAGCGCGAACGTGCTGACCCAGCGGCTCGACGGGTTGGAGGCCGCGGGCGTCCTCGTCCGCCGCAAGCTGCCGCCGCCTGCCTCCGTTCAGGTCTATGAGCTGACGCAGTGGGGCTACGAGAGCGAGCCCATCTTCCAGGCGCTCGGCCGCTGGGCTGCCCGCTCGCCCCTGCACGACCCGACCCTGCCCTTCAGCGCCGCCTCCTTCATCCTGTCGCTGCGGACGATGCTGGATTCGACAAAAGCCGAGGGCCTGGATGCACGAATCGGCTTTCGCCTGAGCGACACAGAAACCTTCCTGGCGCATCTCGCCGATGGGAGGATCGAGATCGCGCGCGGGCCCCTGGACGGTGCGGACCTGATCTTCTCCGGAGCGCCGCCGGTGATGGCGGGCGCTATCTATGGCGGCCAGCCCATGGCCGCGCTGGAAAGCGCAGGCGTGCTGAAGGTGGAGGGCGACAGGGCCCTGGCCGAACGGTTCGTCGGCCTGTTTCCGCTGCCGCCCAAAGCGTCTCTTCCAGCCTGAGAGCGCATCGGAACCGACGAAACACGACAGGGCCCCCGCGCGAGGGATACAAGGGATCAAGGTCCGCCGGCGAGCGACCCCACAACCGCCATCGCCAGCTCGTCGAGATTGACGCGGCCCTTGATCGTCATCGTCTCGGCCTCTCTCATGTCAACGCGCAGGCCCTGGCTTCCCCTTCCGCCTGCCGTCGCAGCTCGGCGACGATCGCCTCGCGCACCTTGTCTTCGAGATTCATGATGGGCTCCGTCACGGGCATCCCGCCCTGGGATTTCCATCCTCTGCGAACGTCCGGGTCCACTTTTTCGCACGATGCGCGAGGAGGGCACGTTCCGCGCTCAGGACGGAAGCTCGCGCTTCCTGAGGGCGCGGAACTCTTCCGCGTCCATGACGCCGCGCCGGTTGTTGCAGGCCTGGCAGGCGAGAACGAGATTGGCGGGAGTGAGCGGCCCGCCCACGGAGCGCGGCACCACGTGATCGAGCGTCGCGAGAGCGGGCGAGCGGCTCAAGCCCTTCGCCAGATGGTGCGTTTCGACGCCGCAATAGACGCAGCAGCCACCGTCAAGGGCGAAAATCGTCTCGAACAGCTTGATGCGTTGCGCGGCTTTCATGGAGGGGAACCAGGGAGAGATCGGGTGGTTGCTCTTGGCACGGAACAGAACTTGGCACGAAAGAGGAGACCGAGCCATGGTAGACACCCGCCGCAGGAACCGGAACCCCTATAACGACGACAACGGCTATGGCGACGTTCCGACCGGCGCCGTCGGCTTTCGCGGCGAAGGCCGGGAATATCCGGGCGGCTATGGCAGCGATGCCGACGAGTTTTCCGGAGGTGTGGTCGATGACGGCCATGGCGGACCTCGCGACGACGAAGGCTTTGCGCCCTCCTACAGCCGCTACCGTTCGGGTCTCGGCGCTCTCGGAGATCGCGACCCGGACGATCCGGAACTGCGTAGCGGGCGCGACATGGGTCGCCATATGGGCCGCGGCATGTCAGGTCCGCACCGCGGGCGCGGCCCGAAAGGTTACAGACGCTCCGACGAGCGCATTCACGAGGACGTATGCGAACGCCTGACGGAGGACCGCTTCATCGATGCCTCGAACGTCGAGGTGACGGTCAAGGACGGCGAGGTGACGCTCTCCGGCACCGTAGCGAGCCGCGGCCTCAAATATCGTGCCGAGGACCTCGCCGAGCTCGCCTCGGGCGTGCATCATGTGCAGAACAACCTGCGCGTGGAAAGCATCGCGTCATGACCTTGCGCTCTTTGCCGGAACGGTGCGGCGGTCCGCTGTCTCGGCCGGATCTTTTTGAGGCCGAATAACCGGGAGCATGCGCGTCGGGCAGGAATCGTTTCTCTTTAGACGAATTCCCTTGGCCGCGGCCTTGCTTTAGCAAGCAAAGGTCTCAGGACCTCGGGACAGGCGCTTCCATCCGCTCTTCGGTGATCTGCTCATGTTCGGTATCTCGGTTTTCGATCTGGCCTGGCTGGTGGTGGCATTGCTTGCCGCCGGTGCCCTCACCGGGCTTCTGGCGGGCGTGTTCGGCGTCGGCGGCGGCGCCGTGGCGGTGCCGATCCTCTACGAGCTGTTCCGGATCCTGGTGGTGCCCGACGAGGTGCGCATGCCGCTATGCGTCGGCACCTCGCTCGCGATCATCATCCCGACCTCGATCCGCTCCTTCAACGCACACCGCGCCAAAGGCGCGGTCGACATGTCGATCCTCAAGGTCTGGGCCGTGCCGGTCGTGGTGGGCGTCGTGCTCGGCAGCGTCATCGCACGCTACGCGCCCGCCGACCTGTTCAAGGGCGTGTTCGTGGTGGTGGCGGGCTTTTCGGCGATCCGGCTGCTCTTCGGCAAGGACACCTGGCGACTCGGCCTCGACATGCCGGACCGGCCCGTCATGGTGGCCTATGGCGGGCTCATCGGCGTGCTCTCCGCCCTCATGGGGATCGGTGGCGGCCAGCTCTCGAACCTGTTCATGACCTTCTACAACCGGCCCATTCACCAGGCGGTGGCGACCTCCTCGGGCTTAGGCATCCTGATCTCGATCCCCGGCGCGATCGGCTACATCTATGCGGGCTGGCCGCACATGGCCGATTACCCGGACGTCACGGCGTTCCAGCCACCGCTGGCGCTGGGTTATGTCTCGCTGATCGGCCTGCTGCTGTTCATCCCCACCAGCGCCTGGATGGCGCCGGTCGGCGCGCGGCTCGCTCACCGCCTCTCCAAGCGCCGGCTCGAACTCGCCTTCGGGATCTTTCTCGTGCTCGTCTGCGCCCGCTTCGCCGCGAGCCTCATCGCCTAAGGCACCTCGGGAGGCGGCGTCGGGTGGATGACGGGCTTGTCCGGCTCTGGGGGCTGCTCCGGAATCGGCGAGGGAACTCTCGGCGCGTCCGGCGGCACGGGGGTTTCGGGCGGCGTCGGCATGCCTGGAACCGGCTCCGTCGGCGGCGGTTTCGGATAGAATTCGTCGGGCTGCGGGCGACTACTGGCAATCGCGGTCAAGGAAGCCTTCTCCTCATCGTTTCACCGGACAACCGTCCGGGAAGACGAAAAGTTCGGCGGGGCGGCCGTTCACCGCTCCTTGACCTAACGCCGAACCGCCTGCGCGCGATGGCTTGACCTCCCCGGCATTTGCCGTCAGGACGGACTCCCGATCACGCACACACGGTGTCGAACCATGCGCTTTCCGAAATCGCTCAGCCTCGCCACGCTGTTTCTCGCTGGTGCAGGGGCTGGTTCGGCTCAGGCGGCGGATCCGTTCTTCACCCTCCTGCCCGAAAGCCCCTCGGGCTGGATCGTGACGCTCAAAGCCAATCTGCAGGCGCAGCCCGCTTTTCCCGGCGCGGACGATCTGAGCTTCATCGGCTATCCGTCCTTGAGCCTGCGCCGCGCGGGAACGGTGGAGCGCTTCAGCGCTCCCGACGATGGATTGAGCTTCTCCGTCCTCGACGCCTCGGCGCTGCGCTTCGGCGTGGTCGGCCGCTTTGTCGGGGGACGCTACCTGCAGGATGACAGGCGACTCGTCGGCCTCGACAAGATCAACTGGGCCATCGAACCGGGACTTTTCGTGGAGTACTGGCCCGTCGATTTCCTGCGCGCCCGCGCCGAGATTCGCCACGGCATCAACGGGCATGACGGCTTCGTGGCCGATCTGGGACTCGATCTGGTGCAGACCTTCGGAGCCTTCACGGTCTCGGCGGGCCCGCGCCTGTCGCTCGGCGACGGGGAGTTCACGCGCACCTATTTCGGCGTGACGCCCGAGGAGGCGGCACTCAACGGACAGGTCTGGGCCTATCGTCCGTCCGGCGGCATCACGTCCGTCGGAGCGATCGCGAGCGCGTCCTACAACTGGTCGGAGCAATGGGCCACGACGGCTTTCGTGTCCTACAAGCGCCTGGTGGGCGACGCGGCGGACAGCCCGATCGTTCAGGAATTCGGCTCCGAGAACCAGATCGGTCTCGGCCTCACCATCTCCTATTCCTTCGCCGTGGGTCGGTGAGGTTGAAACGCACCGCGCCCGAAGAGACCTTCGGGCGCCGTACTTCTTGATCTTAGAGCGTCTGACGTGACATCGAGCTCACGTCCGACGCTTTAACATTTTGATCTTGAGCATCGGATTGATCCCAAAAGTGGATTCCAATTTTCCCGTTCGATGCTCTCCTTGCTCGAGCATCTTTTCACGCAAAACCGGTTCCCACTTTTGCGTTCGATGCCCTAGGCCGCGAGATGAGCCGACGGCGTCTCGCCGCGATAGATGCAGCCTTCCGACGAGCCCGACATGCCGCGCTTGAGCTCGACTTCCTCGAGGTTCGGGAAGCGTTCCTTCACGTTGCGCCAGATATAAGTCGTGATGTTCTCGAGCGAGGCGAGGCCGATCTCGTCCTGCTTGAGATCGAGGTTGGCATGGTCGAGGCCTGTGCCGTGATCGCCCTTCAGTTCCTTGATGTAGTTCTCGACGTCATAGAGATTGACCGGCCAGCCATAGACCTCGTCGATCAGGCCGCCGAAGGTCAGCCGCGCGATGAACGTGTGGCCGTGCAGCCCGGAATAGGGATGCACCGAATGGGCGGCTTCGAACGTGAATTCGCAGTAGGTCTTCATGGGTCTTCCTCTGGTTTGTGATGGGATTGACCGCTCGCGTCAGGCGACTTCGGCTTTTCGCCGCTTCGTCGCGAGCATGTGGACGAGTTCGGAGGCAGGCTTGGGCCGTCCGAAGTAATATCCTTGGACCTCGGTGCATCCGGCTGCCGTGATCTGAAGGAATTGGTCCTCCGTCTCGACACCCTCGGCGACGGTCGACATGCCGAGGCTTGCGCCCAGTCCCGCGATCGAGCGCACGATCGCCAGGCAATCCGCCCGGGAGGAGAGCTCGCGCACGAAGCTCTGGTCGATCTTGATCTTGTCGAACGGGAAGCTGCGCAGATAGCTCAGCGAGGAATAGCCCGTGCCGAAATCGTCCATGGCGATGCGCACGCCCATGCGGCGCAGCTGATGCAAGGTCGCGACGGTCAGTTCGTTGTCCTGCAGAAGAACAGACTCGGTGACCTCCAGCTCCAGGCGATCCGGCGCCAGCCCTGAGCGGGCGAGCGCGCGGCTCACGCTCTGGACGAGGGTCTTGTTGCGGAACTGCACGGGCGAGAGGTTCACCGCGACCTTGATCCCTCTCGGCCATCCGGTGGCCACTATGCAGGCCTGCTCCAGCACCCAGTCGCCCAGGGGCGAGATCAGTCCGATGTCTTCGGCGACCGGGATGAATTCGGCAGGCGAGATCATGCCGCGCTCGGGGTGCTGCCAGCGCAGAAGCGCCTCGTAGCCTCCGATCTCGTTCGCCCGCACATCGACCTGCGGCTGGAAATACAGCTCGAACTCGCGGTTTACGAGAGCCTTGCGCAGATCGGTTTCGAGCAAGCGGCGGGCCTGCAGCTCCGCATCCATCTCCGGCTCGAAGAAGCGATAGGTCGCCCGGCCGTCGGCCTTGGCGCGGTAGAGCGCAAGGTCCGCCTGCTTGAGCAGCTGATCGGGCGAGAGGTTGCCCTCGGAGGCGACCGCGATGCCGATGCTGGTGCCGATGACGATTTCCTGGCCCTCGAGATCGTAAGGCATGCTCACCGCTTCGACGATGCGCGTGGCGAGAGTCGCACAATCCTGCTGATCGTCGATGGCGAGCTGCAGGATCGCGAATTCGTCGCCGCCGAGTCGCGCGACCACGTCCTGCGGACGGATGCAGCTGCGCAGCCTCTCGGCCACCAGCTTGAGCAGAGCATCGCCGGTCTCGTGGCCGAGAGAATCGTTCACGTCCTTGAAGCGGTCGAGGTCGAGGCAGAGAACCGCCATCTTCAGCCGCTCGCGCCCGGTTTCGGTGAGGGCGTGTTCCAGCTGCTGGCGGAAGAGCACACGGTTGGCGAGATCGGTGAGCGCATCATGATGAGCCATGTAGGCGATCTGCGATTCCGCCTGCCGGCGCTCCGTGATGTCCTCGTATGTCGCCACCCAGCCGCCATTGGACATGGGCTGATGGGAGATGGCGAAGGTCTGCCCGTCGGGCTCCTCGTGGATGAAGCCGAACTGCTGCCTCTTGAGCATGAGTTCCTGCTGTTCGGCCACGATGCCGCGCAAGGGGCTCACTTCCTCGCGATCCTGCGCCTCCGCCTGGCCGATCAGATGGCCGAGCGTGACGCCGGGCTGCACGGTCCTGTCGATGCCGAAGAGTTCCGCGAAACGCGCGTTGAAAACGATGATGCGGTCGGAGCCGTCCACCATGCACAGGCCGTGGGACATGTTGTTGAGCGCCGCATCGAAGCGCTCGTTCTGCATCCTGAGCTCGTGCTCCTGGGCCTGGAGCGCCTCGTTACGGAGCTGCAGCTCCTCATAGGCGCTGCTGAGAGCCTTGTTGGTCCTCTCCAGTTTCGCCGAGATGTTCTCGAAATTGTCGGCGTAAAGCCGCAGTTCGTTGTGCGCCCGTTCCAGGAGCCGGTTGTGCCATCCCAGCAGGGCCAGCAGGAACAGGCCGAAGACGATCAGGCCGGCCGCCAGACTGGAGAACATCCAGTGCAGGCGGATCAGTTCGTGCTGATCCTGCTCGGCGCGCTGTCCGCCGTAATGATTGGCCGCGGACGCGAGGCCCGCGAGCTTGATCTCCAGCGGTTCCAGCACCTTGAGGGCCGCCATCGCGGCATCAGGCCCGTCCAGATGATCGATGGTGGGCTGGATCGCCTTCAGGGCCTTGTCCAGCTCCTGGGCCACGGCGAGCCATTCGGGCGCGGAATAGAGAAATTCCCGGAAATCGCCCGCGAAGAGCAGGTTCGTTCGGCTGACGATGATGTCGTATCGAAGCGAGACCTCGTCCTGAGAGACCGTTGGATCATGGGCCGCGAAGGCGCTCAGGCGCTGCTCCAGGCGCGTGAACTCGTGCACGGCCTGAGCGGCGTGCCAGGGCGTGTTGTAGCGCGCGACATGCTTGAGGACATCCTGGCGCTCGACGATGAGAATCGAGATGTAGGCTGCGGACACGATGAAGCCGGCAATGACGACGGCAAGCACCAGTTTGAGCGTGCGCAGCGACAAACGAAATTCTCCGAAGCGCTCAGGGGGCGTTACTTCACGACGATCTTGGAGACCTGCCACACCGAGCGGCCGTAATAGGTCTGGTGCTGCAGATCGGGATCGGAATCGAAGGGATAGATGATGAAGATAGGGCCCTTGTCACGGACGGATATGTACTCGCCGTTCACTTTGAGTGCGAAAAGGACCTTGTACTTTCTGACATCCGCGACAGGGATGTCGCTGCTGTAGTCGTTGAGGGCGATCACCATGAGGTGCTCGCCCGAGGCTCCAAGCCTGTCCAGGATCTTCGCGATCGGGATCCCCTCGAATTTCGTCGGCTCGGAATACCAGGGAGTCGTGGTCGTGAAGGTTTCCAGGCCCATGGCCTCCAGCATGGGCCGGTCGAACTCCGCCGTATCGCCCTTGTTGGTGACTTTGATCTTGCCGGAAATGGTGAGAATGGGTTTTTCCGTGGGCGCCGGAAGCGGTGCGGCTTCCGCAACTGCAGCCCCAAACCATGCCGAGAGCGCGACGAGCGCACATAAGAAAAGAGCTCTCGCTTTGAACTTAGACATCATCAGCCCCATCATAGTGCTCAGTAAATACACGCTTATATGGGGTGTGGTAAAACTTTATTTATCGGGACAGACGAGACCTTCGTACACACCCAACTATGTAACATGTTCGTTCCTGCGCTCAGGCCTCTCGCCCGACATCGCCTCAGCCATCGCTTTCTCTCGGTCAAAGGCCGGAGCGACTGCGATTTCCAGCCACCCTGCCGCTTCGGCAAGGCGGCTGGAATCGAGGATATGCAAGGCGTTCAGGCCCTGAGCGGCTTCAGGCCCGCCTCGATCTCGGCGCGCCGCGGCTCCAGGAAAGGCGGCAGGGCGAGACTTTCGCCGAGCGCCTCCATGGGCTCGTCCGTGGCGAAGCCGGGACCATCGGTGGCGATCTCGAACAGAATGCCGTTGGGCTCGCGGAAATAGAGGCTGCGGAAATAATAGCGGTCCACCGGGCCGCTCGACGGCGCGCGCAGGCTCTGCAGCCGCTCCCAGCACTCCTGATAGGTCTGCTCGTTCGGAGTGCGGAACGCCACGTGATGCACACCGCCGGCACCCGGCTGCGCGAACGGCAGATCGGGCTCCACGGCCATGTGCAGTTCCGCGGCAGGCCCGCCCTCGCCCATCTCGAACACATGGACGGGCGTGTCGCCGATGCGATACTCGCGGGCCGCCCGCATGTCCATGGCGGCGGTCAGCACGAGAGCCGTGCGTTCGGGCTTCGGAACGCTGATGGTGATAGGGCCGAGGCCCCGGATCTGGTATTCCGCCGGGACGGGGCTGCGCTCCCACGGATGCGCCTCGCCCCGCCCGCCGTCATCGATGAGGCTCAGGCGCTGGCCTTCGAAATCCTCGAAATCGAGAACGAGCCGGCCATCGCGCTCGGCGACCGGCTGATGCGCGATATCGAGGGAGGCCAGGCGGTCCTTCCACCATTGCAGCGCCTTCTCGCCGTTCACGCGAAGACCCGTGCGCGTGATGCTGTGGGTGCCGCGCCGCTCGGGCGCCACCGGCCAGTCGAAGAAGGTGATGTCGGTGCCGGGCGTGGCCCTCCCGTCCGCATAGAAGAGGTGATAGGCGCTCACGTCGTCCTGGTTCACGGTCTTCTTCACGAGCCGCATACCGAGCGCCTGGGTGTAGAAGGCGTGGTTGCCGGACGCGTCGGCCGTGACGGCGGTGAGATGATGAATTCCGGTCAGTTTCATGGGAATGCTCCATGGGTGTTGACCGGAAGATAGGGCCGGGACGTCAGGATCGCGACCCTGCCGCGCGCCAAGGGAACTTTGCTCAAATGCAAGGACTTGGCCGCTCTCAAGCCAAATCCTTGCAGCTTTGAAAAGACGGGTGTCGGGCGGCCCGTTAGGCAGCCTTGGCGCGCAGATCGTCTGGCGTCACCTCCGGCGGAATCGGGCAGAGATAGGCCCTTCCGCCCGTGCGCTCCTTCAGCTCCGCCTTCGCGCGGACGATGATGTCGGGATTGCGCAGGCAATCGGCCGCCGTGGAGGCCATGGCCTTGGCGGCGAGCACCATGCCCTTGTGGGCCGCTGGCAGGTTGCCCTGGGCGACGAGCTGCCAGGTGTGGAACGGGGTTCCGATGGCGAAACAGGCCGCATGGCACTGCACGGTCGGGACGATCCAGCTCACGTCGCCGACATCCGTGGTGCCCATCTGGACCACCTCCCGGGTCGGCATGCAGAGCAGGCCGTCATGCAGCACCTCGGTGGCGAGCGAACGATCGTGCGGGGTGACGCTCGCGAGGATTTCCTCCTTCGTGAGCGCCTTCTTCTGCAGCTCGCCCGCGAAGGCATAATCCGTCTCGTCGAAGCCCGGGCCGCCGAGGCGCTTCATGTTCTCGTACATGACCTCCTGCAGCACCTTGTTGGGCACGACGTTCGAGGTCGCATCCGTGATCTGCACGGTGAAGGACGTCTCGGTCATCAGGGAGGCGCCTTCTGCGATTTTCTTCACGCGCTCGAACAGGCGCTCCGCGTCCGGCAGATGCGGCGAGCGCACGAGATAGAGCGATTCCGCGTAGGCCTGCACCACGTTCGGCGCGTCGCCGCCTGTGTTGGTAATGGCGTAATGCACGCGCGCGTCGGAGGGCATGTGCTCGCGCATGTAGTTCACGCCCACATTCATGAGCTCCACTGCGTCAAGCGCGCTGCGGCCCACATGCGGAGCCGCCGCCGCATGGGCGGCGCGGCCCGTGAAGCGGAAATAGGCCTGGATACAGGCGAGCGACGAGGTGGTCTGCACTTCGTTGACCACGCTCGGATGCCAGCAGAAGGCGGCGTCGAGATCGTCGAACAGGCCCTCGCGGGCCATGAAGGTCTTGCCGGAGCCGCTCTCCTCGGCCGGACAGCCGTAATAGCGCACCGTGCCGGCGATGCCCTCCGCTTCCAGCGCGTCCTTGAGCGCCACTGCGGCCAGCGCCGAACCGGAACCCAGGAGGTTGTGCCCGCAGCCGTGCCCCGGCGTGCCCTTCGTGGTCGGCCGGTGCTCGGTCAGGCCCGACACCTGGGCAAGATCGGGCAGCGCATCGAACTCGCCCAGAATGCCCACGATGGGGCCGCCTTTGCCGTATTCGGCCACGAAGGCGGTGGCCATGCCGCCCACGTTCTTCGTGATCCGGAAGCCCTCGCGCTCCAGCATGGCGATCTGCTCGGCGACCGAGCGATGCTCCTCGAAAGCGAGTTCCGGCATCGCCCAGATGCGGTCGCTCAGGGCGCAGTAATCGGCGGCCTTCGCATTCACGCGACGTACGATTTCATCAAGGCTCAAGGGATCGTTCTGCATGGCGGGACTGTCTCTTCAATGGTGCGTGGCGGGCAACCTATCTCCGGTTCGCCCAATGGGAAAGAGCCGTGCGTCTCAGGCTTCAATGCCGTTCATGCGCGCACGGCGCTCCTGGTCCGCGCGCACGGCAAGCCTGTTCCTGAGCCTAGTGTTCTCGCGCCGCAACGTCTCGATCTCTCCACGCAGCTGGCGCATCCGTGCCTCGGCGGCGCGGGCGTGGTCGATGCCGTATTCATAGACGGTCCTGACGATGACGTCGCCGGGGCGGATGCGCGGCTGCGGGCGAAAGATCTCGCCCCAGCTGGTTCCCATCGCCCTGATGTGCCGGTGCGCGGCCAGCGCCGCCGCCGCCCGCTCGCCGGCATGATCCGACCCCAGCATCCCCAGGATGCGGACGAGTTTGAGCCGATCGCCTTCCTTCATGCTGCCCCCTTTCCGTTCATCCTCAATGTGTCGTCGAGGCAAAGGAAAAGAAGCGCGAAAGGCGCAGATCCCGTAGAACCGGAGGGCCCTTGCTCGAATCTCCGGGTGTGATATCCGGTCTATATTCCCGGACAATCCGCCTTCACCCCGTCGCGAACAGGTCGCGGGTGTCCGGCGCGGCGACCGGCTCCTCGAAGGCGTTCGGATCTCCCGGACCCGTCTCCCAGCCCAGATCCGGCAGAGCGATGATGCGAAGCCCGCGCGGGTCGTTGCGGGTCACGACGATGTTGCGGCTCTCCATATAGGCGATGAGACGGCGCGCACGGCCCGGCGAGCGGCTGCCGCAGGCGCGCGCGATCTCGCCGTCCGGCGGGCACGCGGAGCTTTCCATCGCGGCGCGGGCGAGCAGCAGATAAACGCCCTGAATGTCCTCCTCCAGCGCGCCCGCGAAGGCGACCGCGCGGTCCCATTCGGTGCCCTCGGCCGTCGCCGTATCGACGCCCGCGCGGGCGACCGCGAGGCGGCGGCGGAAAGTGTTGAGATTCAAGGGCTCGCCGGGAATGCGGCGGATGCGGCAGCGCACGAGGAAATCCTGATAGAGCACAGCCACGGACCGGAAGGCGGCCTCGGGATCGTCCAGGATCTCGCGCAGGATCGCATCGAGAGCCGCCTCGCGCTCAGCCTTCGTCTCCGCAGTGACCTCCTCGGCCTGGGGCTCCGGCGTGGCCGCCGCGCGGGTGCGGGCGAGCTGGGCCAGAAGATCGTTGGTGGACGGCGCCGGCGGCGGAGGCGGGGTGCGGCGCGGCAGGGCCGGGCGGGCGGCCATCTCGTCCTCGCCGGCCTTGAAGATGAGGTCGCGCGCATCCTCCCTCTGCTGCTCGGGCAGCGGCATGAGCTTGAAGGAGCCCGAGCGGGCGGCGGTCTCCACCTCGCCGATGCGGATCGGCAGCGGGCGGCGCGAGAGCGCAGGGCCGAGCGCCACGAAATGGCCGCGCTCGAGATCGCGGAACATCTCGGCCTGGCGGCGCTCCATGCCCAGAAGGTCGGCGGCGCGGGCCATGTCGATATCAAGGAAGGTGCGGCCCATGAGGAAGTTCGAGGCTTCCGCCGCCACGTTCTTGGCGAGTTTCGCCAGACGCTGGGTGGCGATGATGCCCGCAAGCCCACGCTTGCGGCCGCGGCACATGAGGTTGGTCATGGCCCCGAGCGAGACCTTTCTGGCCTCGTCCGACACCTCGCCCGCGGCGGCCGGGGCGAAGAGCTGTGCCTCGTCCACGACCACGAGCATCGGATACCAGAAATCGCGCTCCGCATCGAAGAGACCGCCCAGGAAGGCGGCGGCGCAGCGCATCTGCGCCTCGGCGTCGAGGCCCTCCAGGCTCAGGACCACCGAGACCCGGTGCTGGCGCACCCGGGCGGCGATGCGCTGGATGTCGCCCTCGCTGCGGGAGGCGTCCACCACCACATGGCCGAACCTGTCGGCGAGCGTGACGAAATCACCTTCGGGGTCGATGACGGCCTGCTGGACCAGGGATGCGCTCTGCTCGAGAAGGCGGCGCAGGAGGTGAGATTTGCCGGATCCGGAATTACCCTGGACGAGCAGACGCGTCGCCAGAAGCTCTTCCAGATCGAGCTGGGCCCTTTGTCCTCCGGGGGTGGAGGAAACCGCCCCCATGTCGATCCCGACCTTCATCAGCCTCCCTCTTCCATGTTCGAAATTCGTTCCGGTCCTAGAGCATCGGACCCGAAAGGGGAATGCCCTTCAGGCTCGATCCGCTAACACGGCAAGGCTCGTGAAAGTGCCCGGGACGGCGGGTTCCTCCACAGGCAAGCCCCGCTATCCCCAGGCATGACGCCGCAGGTTTGATGGAAACCAGCCACGTTTCCGGCCACGACCAAGGCCAAGCTGGGATTCTCGCACAAGCTTCGGAGGAATCCGTGCCGCCGCATGTCCTGGCCCCTGGCGTCCTTTCCTTCCTGCCCGCCGGTCGGGACGTGCCGGTTTTCAAAGCGCTCGGTCGCCGCCCGATCCTCGATCAAGGAGCCGATCTCGGCCCGCCCCCGGCCGCGGAGCAGCGGGCCGAGACCGTCTTCGAGACGACCGGGATCATCCTCGTTCTGCTGATCGTCCTCGGCGCCGCGTGGATCCTGATTCGCAGGCGGGTCTGAGATGCATGAGGTCCACGCTCTCGAGCACTTCTTCACGGAAAAACCGGTCCCCGCTTCCCGCGTTCGGTGCCTTCCAGCATCCGACGTGGAATCGAATCCACATCCGATGCTGTAGGTCTATGTTCTTGTGAGCATCTTTTCACGCAAAACCGGTTCCCACTTTTGCGTTCGGTGCTCTAATCGGCGATCGCCGCTTCCGCCGCCCTCGCGGCGCCGCCGCGCAGGGGCCGCTCCTCCATGGCGAACAGGAAGGCCAGCGCCAGGCCGAAGCCCGCGACGGCGGCGACGAAGACATAGGCGAAGATGCTGCCGAGATCGATGCCGCTCTGCGCCGCCGCGCCGGCCAGGCTCTCGAAGCTCGCCGCTCCCGAGAGCCCCGCGCCGCTGAGCACGATGGCGCCGAAGACCGCCACGATGAGGGCGCCGCCGAGGGACCGGAAGAAATTGGCCGTTCCCGTAGCGGTGCCGAGTTCGTGCGGCAGCACCGCGTTCTGAATCGCGACCGTCGAGACCGGAAGCAGCGTGCCGAGCCCGATGCTGATGACCGCGAGCAGAACCTCGACCATGACGAGAGGCAGGGTGTGGGCGAAAGCCGCGAGCAGGCCGGTCGCCACCATGGCGACGAGGAGGCCGATCATGGGCAGGCGCTTGTAATGTTTCACCCTGGCCATGCTGCGCCCGGAGATCGTGGCGCCGCAGACGGTGCCGGCCATGAGCGGGATGAGCGCCAGCCCCGACATGGAAGCGGAGAGACCGCGCACGGCCTCGAAATAGACCGGCAGATAGATGGTGAGCCCGATATAGGTGCCCATGCCGAAGCAGGCGGAGAGCACGCCCATGCGCACGACGGGATTGTGCAGCACGCCCGGCGGGATCAGGGGCTCCGGCGCGAGGCGCATGCGGATCGCGAACAGGCCCCACAAAACCAGTGAGCCCAGGACGAGGCCGAAGATCGGCAGGGAGAGCCAGGGATAGCGCAGGCCGCCCCAGCTCAGGGCCAGGAGCAGCGAGACCGTGGCGCTCACGAGCAGCAGGGCGCCGAGGAGGTCGAGCTTGTGGGGGCGGTCGTGGCGCGGCAGTTTCTTGAGGCTGTGGGAGACCAGGAAGAAGGCGACGAGGCCGAGCGGCAGATTGATCCAGAAGATCACCGACCAGTGCAGGTGCTCCGCGAAGAACCCGCCGAGCACCGGGCCGATGAGGCTCGACGTCATGAAGACGCTGGCGAAATAGACCTGGTACTTTCCCCTGTCCCGGGGAGCCACGATATCTGCCACGATGGTCTGAGCAAGCGCGATGAGGCCGCCTCCCCCGAGACCCTGCAGGCCGCGCGCGAGAATGAGCATGAGCATGCTGGGCGCGGCCGCGCAGGCGATCGAGCCGAGGATGAAGATCACGATGCCGATCAGCATGGTGCCCCGCCGTCCGTGGCTGTCGCTGAACTTGCCGTAGAGCGGCGTGACCGCCGTGGAGGTCAGGAGATAGACCGTCACCACCCAGGGCAGGTGCTCGAGATCGCCGAGCTCGCGGCCGATGGTGGGCAGCGCCGTCGCGATGATGGTCTGGTCGAGGGCCGCCAGCAGCATCGCGAGCATGATGCCGACGATGATGGTGCGGATCTCGGCGTGGCTCAGGGCCGGAGCTGCATGGCCTCTCGTGGCCTTGGGGACTGGCTGATCCATCTTCATCCTTCGCGGTTGGGCTAGCCCGTCTAGGAGATCGGCGCGGGTTTGTCTCAAATCCTTTTGCAGGGCAGATATGCGCCGGAAGTGGCGGCCGCCGGCTCCGGACGCACCGGAAGAGCGACGCCGTCGCTGGAGAGAACGGTTCACGCAACCGGGTGTTTCCCATGAGTGCCTGAAAGGACCGACAGGATGCTTCGAACCTGGAGTCTTGTGACCCTCGGTCTGGCTGCCCTGAGCCTGGGCCCCTCCTTCGCCCATGTCCTGGAGGCGCCGCCGCGCCTGATCGCGTGGCCGCCAGAGCTGTGGCGCGAGGCAACGGTCTTCAACGGCCAGTTCGCACTCTTCGCCCTCGTCGGCGGCCCTCTCGACGTCGCGGCCATCGCGGCAACGGCCTTCCTGGTCTTTCTGCTGCGGCGCGACCTGGAGCGCCGGAGGCCGGCCCTGGCAAGCTGCCTGCTCTTCGCGCTGAGCCTCGCCGTCTGGTTCGCCTGGGTCTGGCCTGCGAACAACGTGCTCGCCACGTGGCGGCCCGGACCAATACCCGAAGACTTTGCCGCGATCCGCGACCGGTGGGAGACGGGGCACATGGCGGTGGCGGCCCTCAAGTTCATCGGCTTCGTGGCGACGGCGCTCGCGGTTGTGCCGCGCACAAGGCCCTTGCCCAAAACCTCGCGGTCACGCTAGCTGGTTGTCTGTTTCGCACCGAGCCCATGACCGTCCGCACCAAGCTCTCCCTCGCCCAGGCCCGCCGCATCGCCCTCGCCGCCCAAGGATTTCACGAGGCGCGGCCGGAGGGCGCGAATGCCCGCCACGTGAAACGCCTGCTGAAGCGCTCGCACCTTCTGCAGATCGATTCGGTGAACGTGCTGGTGCGCGCCCACTACATGCCGCTGTTCTCCCGGCTCGGAACCTATGACCGGGATCTGCTCGAAAAGCTCGCCTATCATCGAAGGAAGCGGGAGACCTTCGAGTACTGGGGCCACGAAGCCTCTCTGATATCCCTCGATCTTCACCCTCAGTTCCGCTGGCGCATGGCGCGCGCCGCCAGGGGCGAAGGGATCTATGGCGGCCTCGCGCGATTCGGCCGGGAGAAGCGCGGCTTCATCGAGGAGGTGCGGCGGGAGATCCAGGCGCGAGGGCCCATCGGAGCCGGCGACCTCTCCATTGGCGGCAAGAGCCAGGGCGCCTGGTGGGGCTGGAGCGACGGCAAGCGCGCCCTCGAATGGCTGTTCTGGGCTGGAGAGGTGACGACCGCAACGCGGCGGGGCTTCGAGCGCATCTACGACCTGCCGGAGCGGGCCTTGCCGTCGGACGTGCTGAACACGGCCACGCCCGCCGAGGATGAAGCACAGCGCGAGCTGCTGAGGCGCTCGATCCGCGCCCTGGGGATCGCCTCGGAGCGCTGCCTGCGCGATTATTTCCGCCTGGAGGCGCAGGACGCGAAGGCCCGCATCCCCGAGCTCGTGGAAGCGGGCGATCTCGTCCCCGTCACCGTCGAGAGTTGGAACGGGCCGGTCTACCTCGATCCGCAGGCGAGATTTCCGCGCCGGATCGAAGCACGCTCCCTCGTCTCGCCCTTCGATCCCATCGTCTGGGAGCGCACGCGCACGGAGCGCCTGTTCGATTTCCGGTACCGGATCGAGATCTACACGCCCGCCGAAAAGCGCGAATTCGGCTATTACTGTCTGCCCTTCCTGCTCGGCGAAAGGATCGTCGGCCGCCTGGACCTGAAGGCCGACCGCTCCCGGGGCGCTCTCGTGGTCCACTCGATCCACCCCGAGGCCTCCATCGCGCCCGAGGAGATCGCCCCCGCTCTGAGCGAGGAGCTTCGCCTGATGGCCGAATGGCTGGGGCTGACCCGCATCGACGCGCCCAAGGCATGGCGCGGACGGCTCGGGCTCTGACCTTAAGGTCCGACATGGCCTCGCCGGATCGCCTCCCGCCCCTATTTCCGGCGGGCATGAACAGGTATTTCTCCCCCATCAGAAGCCTGTGGCTTCGCCTCCGGCTGAACGAAATCGGGCCGCTCGTCTCCATGGCCGCCTGCGGCCTGTTCGCCTGGGCCTTCATCGCGCTGGCCGGCGAGGTTCTCGAGGGCGAGACCCACGCCTTCGACAGCGTCGTCCTTTTGGCCCTGCGCAATCCCCAAAATCTCGCCGACCCCATCGGCCCCGGCTGGCTGGAGGAATCGGCACGGGACTTCACGGGGCTCGGCGGCTACGCGATCCTCACCTTACTGACGGCCGCGACGGTCGCCTATCTGCTGATGGCGGGAAAGCGCGCCGCCGCCCTGCTCGTGCTCGCATCCGTCATCGGCGGCGCTCTGCTCTCGGCAGGCCTCAAGCTCGGCTTCGAGCGGCCCCGGCCCGACCTCGTTCCCCATGCCACGCGGGTCTACACGGCGAGCTTCCCGAGCGGCCATGCCATGCTGTCGGCCATCACCTATCTGACGCTCGGGGCCCTGCTCGCCCGGGTGGAGAGAAGCCGCCGCATCAAGGCCTTCATCATGGGTCTCGCCATCGTCCTGACTCTCCTGGTCGGGACAAGTCGCGTCTATCTCGGCGTGCACTGGCCGAGCGACGTGCTGGCCGGCTGGGCCGTAGGGGCGGCCTGGGCATCCCTCTGCTGGTTCGTGGCCCTGCAATTGCAGCGCAAGGGCCAAGTGGAGAAGCCGGGCGAGACCTCCCTTCCGCCCGAGGCCGACCGGACATGACGGAGGACGAAAAGCCCGTCCGGAAGATCCCGGGAAAGGTCACCCCGGCCTATCTCCAGCGGGCGGCGCTCGCCTATCTCGAACGCTATGCATCCTCGGCCGAGAATCTGCGCCGCGTCCTCCGGCGCAAGGCCGACAGGCGCTGCCGCCTGCGCGGCGAGGATCCGGCGGCGTTTCACGACATGATCGACGAGGTGGTGGCCAAAAGCCTGCGCACTGGTCTTATCGACGACACCCGCTACGCGGAGGCCCGCGTGGCTACCCTACGCCGCCGCGGCGGTTCGGCGCGCGCCATCCAGGCGAAGCTCTCGGCCAAGGGCGTCGACCGCGGCACCATCGCGGCCGCGCTCGAAGGCGGCGAGGAGGAGGACGAGGACAAGGCCGCCCATGCCTTCGCCCGCCGCCGCAAGCTCGGTCCCTATCGCCCCGGCGAGCGAGCACCCTACCGCGACAAGGACCTTGCGGCCATGGCGCGCGCCGGGTTCCGCTTCGACGTGGCGCGCAGCGTCATCGAGGGCGAGGGAGACGATCCCCCCTCCTGAAGGAGCACATCGTTCTTGCGGAAAACCGGATCAACTTTTCGCTAGAGCAAATTGCATTCTGACGGGATCAGAATGCTTGCTCTTTCTCTTTGGCGAAGCATCGTTTTTCGCGAAAAACCGGTTCCCACTTCTTCGCACGATGCTCTAGCGCGGCCCGCTGGGTCCGCACGATGCTCTAAGCCCCCGGATTGTCCCGCGCGAACATGATCATCGGATTGTCCTTGTAGGTCGTGCGCAGCAACTCCCGGTATCCGCATTTCTCCGCGACGCGGATCGAGGGCCGGTTCTCCGGAGCGACGATGCAGACGGTTCGCTCGCCTTCGAAGTGAGCATCGCCCCAGGCGATTGCGGCGCGCACCGCCTCGGTGGCGTAGCCCTTGCCATGGGCATGGGGTGCGATCATCCATCCGACCTCGGGCAAGCCGTCGAACGAAGGTTCGATATGGCGCTTGAAATCCGCGAAGCCGACCTCCCCCAGGAAGCGGCCGGTGGTCTTCTCCTCGACCGCCCAATAGCCGAAGCCCAGGAGCGCCCAATGTCCCACATAGCGAACGAGGCGGGCCCATATCTCCTCCCGGGTGAAGGGCCTGCCGCCGAGGAAGCGCGTCACCTCCGGGTCGCGCCAGAGCGCAAGACTTTCCGTGAAATCCGCGATGCCGTGCATGCGAAGGACGAGCCGCTCCGTCTCGAGCGTGGGAGCGGCGGAATGGGACGATATGGACATCGTGACAATTTGCGGCGACCGCGGGCGCAATGCAATGGAGATGCGTTGCGTCGGCGGTCTCCTGTTTAGAGCAGCCCTGCCCCCACGTTCACGGCAAGAGCCAGGATGGTGGTGTTGAACAGGAAGGCCAGCATCGCATGTGCCAGGCTCAGGCGGCGCATGCGCTTGGAGACGATCACCACGTCCGAGGTCTGGGCGGCTGCGCCGAAATTGAACGAAAAGTACAGGAAGTCCCAATAATCGGGCTTGTCGTCGTGCGGAAAGACCAGGCCTCTCCGCTCGCCTTCGTCGCCGTAATACTCATGGGCGTAGTGAATGGCATAGATCGTATGCACGAAGAGCCAGGAGCACAGGATCGTGACCCCGGCGACAGCCAGACGGAAAGCCTCCTGGCTGCGCGCAGTATGGATGCCCGACAGCTCGATCCCGATGGCCGCGAGACTGGCCACAGCCGCGGACAGGGTCAGGATCAGGAAGACCACCGCCTTTTCGTCCTCCTCCTCCGCCCGCTTTTGCATGATGGCCATCGTCGAGCGCGCAGCCATGATCCCGGCCAGGGTCAGGTAGCAGACGATGCCGACATCCCACGCCACCAGGAACCGCAAGACCGCCCCCCAACTCTGCGGCAGGAGCGCGTAGACAACGATCGCCAGGACAGTCGAACCGAAGAGCCGGGGCCGCAGGCGGGATTTGAGATGAAGCATCGACGTGTCTCGTTCGGCCGGGCTTCGGGGCCGACCCGGCGGCAACGCTGTTTTGCAGGCCCCGACTGGAGTCCCATGAGCTTTGTCCTACATCACCCCCGTCAACCTTCAAAGGAGATCGCGATGAACCGCAAGGCAAGAGCCGTCTGGCAGGGTACGGGCAAGGACGGTTCCGGGCAGCTGACGTCGGATTCGGGCGTGCTGTCGTCCACACCCTATTCCTTCAAGACCCGGTTCGAGAACGAGAAGGGCACCAATCCGGAGGAGCTGATTGCCGCCGCGCATGCCGGTTGCTTCACCATGGCCCTTGCCTTCCAGCTGCAGGGAGCGGGCTTTACCCCGACGGAACTCTCGACCGAAGCCGCGGTGTCGGTCGAGAAGCAGGGCGACGGATTCGTGATCACGAAATCGGCACTGACGCTCAAAGCCAATGTTCCGGGAATCGACCGCGCCAAGTTCGAGGAACTCGCCCGCACAGCCGAGAAGAATTGCCCGGTCTCGAAAGTGCTTAACGCCGAAATCACCATGGATTTCACCCTCGCGTGAACCGACACGATTCCTATGATGGCCGGGCTCGTCCCGGCCATCATTTTTGAATGCTCGCGATTCTCTGGCCCGATCGACAGAACCAATTCCCACTTGGCCCGTTGAGACACCAAGCGGCGCTTCACGCCGTACTCTCACGCTTAGGAGGAATACTCATGGTTGCGAAACATCTTGCGGTGGCTCTGCTGGGTTCGGCTCTGTTCGCGGCTCCGGCCCTGGCGCAGACTTCGTCCGGTTCCACGACGAACCCTTCGACCGGTGCGGCCCCGACGATGAACAACACCACCGGCTCGTCGAGCATGAACAGCGGCAACGTCATGACCCAGATGCAGCCTGGTCAGTGGCGCGCCTCGAAGCTCGATGGCCTGAACGTCTACAACAACAACAATGAGAAGATCGGCGACATCAGCGAACTGCTGCTCGACGACAGCGGCAAGGTCCAGGCCGTCGTGGTCGGCGTCGGCGGCTTCCTCGGCATGGGCGAGCACGACGTCGCCATTCCGTTCGATCAGGTCAAGTTCGTGAACGAGCCGCGCTCCAACACGTCGGCGTCCAATACGGGCACGAGCGGCACGGCCGGCACCGGCAATACGGCCATGAACAACACGACCGCTCCGAACACGGCTGCTCCGAACACCACCGGTTCCGTGGCCGGCACGACGAGCAGCACTGCGGACCGTTCCGCGCCCGATCACGCCCTGGTCAACATGACCAAGGACCAGCTCAAGGGCATGCCCGAGTTCAAGTACAACCGCTAAAGGCTTCGGCGGATACGGGAAAGGGGCCCTCGAGGGCCCCTTTCTCTTTGTTGGATTTAGGATTTCTGGTGCGCGATGATGCGGTCCTTGATCGCATCATAGGCGTTTTGGGGAATGATCTTCTTGTCGATGAGATCGCTCTTCGCCTTGTAAGGGCGGCCCTGGATGATCGCATCGGCCCGGGCGGTGCCGATCTGAGGCAGCTTGTCGAGCTCGTCCTTGGAGGCCGAGTTGATGTCGATGAGCTTGCCGACCGAGGCTGTCGAGCTGGGCGCCGGCTTTGCGGCAGGCGCCGGCATGGCCGCGCTTGCCGGCGGTTTGGCCGGAGTGCTGGTGCTTGGTGCGGTGGTCTGCGCCAGAAGCGGTGAGGTGAGCAGGAAAGCGAGAGCAGTGATCGCTCCGAGACGGGACAGATGCATTGTATCCTCCTTCTGTTCGCCAGCCATGATCAGGCCGCTTTCTTCAAAATGCCGAAACCCGCCGAAGGCTCCCCTGAACGGGCTGTTTTCCGGCGTTGAGATTCGCTCCTGATGCCCATCCTGCGCGTTGAGCCGCCGGCAAGCCCCCCGTTTGCAGATCGCGTCCGGCGTCGCCGCACGACCTGCAAACGGGATGAGGCGAGCAGCCTCGGTCGGCTCACCCACGGCTGCCTTCTGGCGCATTGTGCAAAAAGTGGACTTGGTTTTTCAGCATGCGCGATGCGCTGCGTTCGTCAGGAGCCTCGGATGGATCCAAACGTGCAAATCCACTTTTCGCGTTCGATGCTCAGAACGGGTATCCCTCCAGGCGCCGGTAATAGCCGAGATTGGGATAGCCCGCAGCCGTGCACCAATCCGCTCCCGGCAGGCAAGGCCGCCACTCCTCGGATGGAGGAGTAGGCGCGGTCAGCGGTGGCACTCCGGGGACCGAGCCTGTGATGAGAGGCTCTTCCCCGATGATCGCCCTGCGCTCCAGCCGTCTCTGGTGAGGCGTCCGGTAATAATGCGGCGCCGCCTGCTGCGCGTATTGGGCCGAATCGAGCAGCGCGGCGACGTCGTTAGGCGACCGGTCCTGTGCACGGGACACGGTGGCTGTGCCGGCCAGGATGGCAGCGGCTCCAAACATGGTAACTGCGACGGTTGTGAAGAGGGTTCTGGTCATGTGCACCTCCTTTCGAGGGCCATGATACCAATCGGGATCACCGGATCGGCGTTCCTCGCGAACAGCCATGATCGCGCTCCTGTGATGACAGGGCCGGGCCATGGCAAAACCCCGGCGGTCTGAGCCGGGGTTTTGCGAGGTCTTGCGAGGTCTGTCTGGTCCCGACGGGAAGGCCTTTAGAAGTCGCGCTGCACGCGCAGGCGTCCCTCCCAGCCATGGGACGAGCTTTGGACGGTCCCGGGAACTCCTACGACGCTCGACGGCACGAACACGTCTCCCCGGGGATCGATCTTGGCGTACATGATCTCGAGACCGAGATCGAGGCCGGACACCGGAGACCAGATGAGATTCGAGCCGAGACGCAACTCGTTGAAGTCCGAGAGCCCCACGGCGAACCCGCCCGGAGCGATCGCGGAAGCGCCTCCTCCGTACTCGACCCGCATATACGAGCCGAAGACCGACTGGCGGATATCCGGCGTCCAATAGTGGCGCAGGCCGCCCGCGATGGACCAGCCGCGACCGCGTTTGATGTCTCCGGTGATCGGATCGATATAGCCGTCGACCATGCCCACCGCCCCGGAGGCGCCGAGTTCATTGATCGGGTCGACAGCGGTGACGGAATTGCCGCCGTTCATGTAGGCGAGGGCCCCGTCCGTATAGGTCGCGGCGATCCAGAGAGCGTCTCCTGCGGCGATCTGTGGAAGATTGAAGGTCAGATAGCCCGCGACGGCGAAGCCGTATTCGGTATCCGGGATCGTGCCGACGACGCCTGGACCGAAGATGACAGGTCCGCCGACCGGGTTGGTGAGATCCAGACTCCGAAGCTGATGGAGCGCGCCGGAGAGCTGAGCGTTGCCCCAGGTTCCCACGTATTTGAGGTTGCCGACGATGTCGGGCATCCGGTCGCCACCATAGAAGAGCTCGGCCGCGGCCAACCCGCCCGGAATGAAACCGGTAAGACGGCGGTCATCGGGATCTTCGAGGGACAGGGTGGCCGAGAAGCCGTTGCCGAAAGAGAAGGTGTAGGCCAGCAGGTTGACGTCCGGCGCGTCGTCGAAGCGCAGGGTGCCGAAATGCTCGGTCGGAAGGTCGCCGTCCGAGAAGAACGAGACAGCGCGACCGGCCGTCAGGCCTCCGAACTGGACAAACGCCTCGGCCACCTGCGGGGATGTGGAAATCGTTCCGGTATTGGGAATGCCGTTACTGACGCCGGCCGTTCCGCCGAACAGGTTGAACGGCGTTCCCGTCGTGCGGGTGATCTCGTAGCGCACGAACGTGCGCAGCAGACCGTAGGCCGTCGCGGTACGGACATCGAGCTGGATGCGGCCGCGAATGTAGAAGCCGACCGCATCCTGATCACGGTCGTAGGTGGAACTGTACTGGTACTCGGCACGCGCCCGACCGCCCACACGCAGGCACGTGTCGGTGCCGGGAATGTAGAAGAATCCGTTGCCGTAAGTGGAGCAGACGCGAACATATTCGACGGGAGCAGCTTTTGCGACAGGCAGGTCGGCTGCGTGGGCCCCGGCAACGGTGGCGAGACCCGCCACCGATCCGAGGACAAGGCTCATGAAAGGCTTCATCACAATGGTCCTCCAGGCATCACACCCATTTGGTCCGGACGGGAAGCCTGCTTTCAGCACCCATGGCGGGTAGCGGCCTTCTTTTCCCGTCCGTCCAAGAAACGCCACGACTACTGGTGGAATATTCGTGGTCGGGAACACGACTATTTGCAATGCGATGGGCTTTCCTTCCCTCTGTTATTGAGGATTAATACGATTGAGTTCTTTGCGATGCTTGACAGGGAGCGGCCCAGATGCGAACCGCTCGAATTCCTCGATCCGGCGGGATTCGCACCCTTGCGTCCGGAGCCGGGAGCCGATTACATCCGGCCCCCGCAGCAGGGCGCCTCCCTGTCCGTGCGACCCTCCGCCTCGTCCGGCCCGATTCCGAATCAGCCGGTTTTTATGCTAGAACAAAGCACGAACAATCCAGCGGAAGACCTCCGTTTCCATGGACGAAAAACTCAGCCGCAAGCTGCGGATCCTGGCGGATGCCGCGAAATACGACGCGTCCTGCTCCTCCTCCGGAGCCCATGGGCGCAAGGCCGATATCGATGGCCTGGGCTCCACCACGGGAGCCGGAATCTGCCACGCCTACACGCCGGACGGGCGCTGCGTCTCCCTGCTCAAGATCCTTCTGACCAATTACTGCCTGTTCGACTGCGCCTATTGCGTGAACCGGCGCTCGTCCAACGTGAAACGCGCGCGGTTTTCGGTCGACGAGGTGGTGACGCTCACGGTCGCTTTCTACAAGCGCAACTACATCGAAGGCCTGTTCCTGTCGTCGGGGATCATCCGTTCGCCCGATCACACCATGGAGCAGATGCTGCTGGTGGCCAAGAAGCTTCGCCGTGAGCACGGATTTCGCGGCTACATCCACCTGAAGACGATCCCTGAGGCGAGTCCCTGGCTCATCGAGGAGGCGGGCCTCTGGGCGGATCGGCTGTCCATCAATCTCGAACTGCCCACGGAGAAGAGCCTGGAGCGGCTGGCGCCGGAAAAGGACGGCGCGTCGATCGAAGGCGCCATGGCCCAGATGTTCGAGCGAATCGAGGAAGCGCGCGAGGAACGCCGCCATTTCTCGCCCGCGGGACAGACGACCCAGGTCATCGTCGGGGCGGACGACACCACCGACGCGGAGGTCCTGAGCACCTCCGCCCGGCTCTACGGCCGTTACGACATGAAGCGCGTGTACTACTCCGCCTTCAGCCCGATTCCGGATTCGAGCGCCGTCCTGCCGCTGAAGCCGCCGCCGCTCCTGCGTGAAAGCAGGCTCTACCAGGCCGATTGGCTGATGCGCCATTACGGCTTCCAGGTCGAGGAGATCGCCGAAGGCGGCGAGAAGGGCATGCTCGATCTCGATGTCGACCCCAAGCTCGCCTGGGCGCTCAAGAACCGCCACCTCTTTCCCGTGGATGTGAACGCAGCCGCGCGCGAGATGCTGCTGCGCGTGCCGGGCCTCGGGACCCGCGCGGTCGACAGGATTGTGGCGGCGCGACTGCACACCGCGCTGCGGCTCGAAGACGTGGCCCGCCTGACCTCGGGCCTCAGGCGCTCCAAGCCCTTCCTCGTCACCATCGATCATCACCCGAAGGCTACTCTCGACCGGCAGGATCTGCGCGAACGCCTGATCGAGAAGCCCCGACAACTGAGCCTGTTCGCATGAACCTTCACCGCATCACCCTCCGGAACGCCGCGGATCTCGACGGTTTTCGCCGGGCCGTGCGCTGGCTCGCCTGCGAGGAACTCGCGCCGCAGCACGTCGTCTGGTCGCTCGACGAAGCGCCCGGCCTCTTCGGCGAGGACGCCTTGCGCGATGCGCCGCCGGTGTCTCTGCCGAGAGGCGTGGCGCGCCTCATCGAGCTCGGCGTGTGCCACAGCGATCCCGAACGCTATGCCCTGCTCTATCAGCTCGTCTGGCGCGTCCTGAACGGCGAGCGCGATCTTCTGGAGGTGGCGAGCGACCCGCTCGTCCACCGCATCGACGCCATGGCCCGCGCGGTCCGGCGCGACCTTCACAAGATGTACGCCTTCGTGCGCTTCCGGCGCATGAAAGCCGAGCATCTCGAGCGTTTCGCCGCCTGGTATGAACCGGAGCATTTCGTCCTGGAAGCCGCGGCTCCGTTCTTCATCGACCGCTTCCGCTCTCTCGACTGGACGATCCTGACTCCCGTGGGCTCCATGCGCTGGGACCGGCGGGAGCTGCGCTTCGGCCCGCCCGGGCGGCGAGAGGATGCGCCGGCGGAGGACGGCTTCGAGGAGGGCTGGCGCGGCTATTACGAGAGCGTGTTCAACCCCGCACGGGTGAACCCCGTCGCCATGCGGGCCGAGATGCCGAAGAAATATTGGCGCAACCTGCCCGAAACCGCCTCCATTCCGGGCCTGATCCAAACCGCCTCCCGGCGCGTTGACGCCATGATCGGACAGGAGGCGACCATGCCGGCAAAACGTACACCCGAACGGGCTCTCGAAGCCATGTGGGATCAGGAGCCCGCGACGCTCGAGGATCTCAACGCCATCATCGCCAAGGCGGGGCCGCTGGTGCCCGGCGCGACCCAGGCGGTGTTCGGCGAAGGGCCGAAGCACGCGGATATCGTGTTCGTCGGCGAGCAGCCGGGCGATCAGGAGGACCTGCAGGGGCGCCCCTTCGTGGGACCAGCCGGCAGGCTTTTCGACAAGGCCATGAAGGAAGCTGGCATCGACCGCTCACACGCCTATCTGACCAATGCGGTCAAGCATTTCAAATTCGAGCAGCGCGGCCATCGCCGCATTCATTCCAAGCCCACGGCCGGCGAGGTGAAGCATTACCGGCCCTGGCTGATGAAGGAGCTGGAGCTGGTGCGCCCCAAGCTCGTGGTGGCGCTCGGCGGAACGGCTCTCCTCGCCCTGACGGGCAAGTCCACGCCCATCTCCCGCTCGCGCGGGCGCGCCCGGTTCGGGCCTTACCTGGGCTACGTCACCGTGCATCCCAGCTACCTGCTGCGCCTGCCCGACGAGGTGACGAAGCGCGAGGCCTACGAGGCCTTCGTCGAGGATCTGCGCCGCATCCACGATCTCGCACAAGCCGATCCGGACACGGGCGAGCTGCCGCTCGCGGCTGAGTGATCGTCAGGATGATCGCCAGGGGAATCGCCAATGTGACCGCCAGCGCGATCGCCACGGCCCCGCCGTGAGCTTGCGCCTCCGATCGAGGCGGCGCATCACGGGCGTCACCGTGACGCCGTGAAGCACGATAGAGACGAGGATGACGAAGCCCGCCGTGCTCCAGAGCGCGTCCGGCCGGTCGAAATCCTGATGCCGCAGGGCGTAGGCGAGATAGTAGATCGAGCCGAGCCCGCGAATCCCGAAAAAGCTGATCGCCAGCCTTTCCCCGGCCGGAGACTTGGTTCCGATAAGCCCGATCCAGCCGGCGAGCGGCCGGACGACGAACAGTGCCAGCAGGCCGAAGACCACCGCCTCCCAGCTCAAGGCCCGAAAGAGCTGCCCGCCCGTCATCGCGCCGCCGAGAAGCACCAGCAGCGCCATCATGAGAAGGCGTTCGAGCTCTTCGGCGAAATCGTGCAGCTTCTCGTGATAGGCATCCTCCCGCCTGGTGGCGCGCAGCGCCAGCGCGGCCACGAAGACGGCGAGAAAGCCGTATCCCTCCGCCATCTCCGTAGCCCCGTAGGCCAGGCACGTGATGCCCAGCGCCACGAAGCCGGAGCCGGTGCGCGACAGCTTGGCCCGGTTCGGCAGATTGAAGGTGAGCCAGCCCAGGACCCGACCGACCGCATAGCCCATGACGACGCCGGCCACGATCTTCCACAGGACCGCATAGGCGAACCATTTGGCCAGAGACGTCACGCTGCCGCCCTGTGCCAGAGAAAGTGCGAGCAGGACGAAGGGAAACGCGAGGCCGTCGTTGAGCCCGGCCTCGGACGTCAGGGTGAAGCGCACCTCGTCCTCCTGCCCGCTCCTCGGCGGCCCCACCTGCACGTCGCTCGCCAGCACCGGATCCGTCGGCGCCAGCGCCCCCGCCAGCAGAACCGCGGAAGCCGCGCTCAGACCCAGGAGGCTGGAACCGAGCCAGGCGAGGCACAGGATCGTCAGGGGCATGGACAATCCGAGCAGCCGCCACGTGAAGGTCCACCGCTTCCAGCCGAAGGGCCGGTCGATCTTCAGGCCCGCCCCCATGAGCGAAATGATCACGACCAATTCGCTCGCGTGCTCGACGAGGGGGAGCTGCTCCATGGGGTGAGGCATCACCCCGGGCAGGTTGGGGATGGCGAAGATCAGCGCCCCCAGGCCAATGCAGAAGATCGGCAGGGAGAGCGGCAGCTCCTTCAGGACCATGGGGAGCCAGGCGGTCAGCAGGACGATGACCCCGAAGCCCGCCATCACGACGACGTAAGCGCTCATAGGGCAGCGAACGCGGCCACGACCTGGGCAGTTCCACTGTTGCAGGGGTTAACCGCCCCTTAAACCGCCACAATTAGGGTGCTCCAGAGCGTGAAGGCCGGAATCAAACCGGCATCGAGCGAATGTGCGGGGTTGAGAGAAACGTGGCGAACGGACGTGACCGGCGGGAGCCGGTTTTCGATGCGCCAGCCGCCGATGCGGGGGAGCTGGACTTTCACCTCTCGCCCGAGGACCGGGCAGGGGGATCATCCATGGCGAGACGGCGGAGTTCCAGGCGCGATGACGGCGACAAGCCCCTGCGTCGCGGCTCCCGTCCCAAGAAATCCAAGCGCAAGGGCCGTTCGATCCTCGGCAAGCTCGTCTATGCGGGCGTCGTTCTCTGCCTCTGGGGCGTTATCGCCGTCGGCGGCGTGGTGGCCTATTATGCCTCGCAGCTGCCGCCCATCGACCAGCTCACCGTTCCCAAGCGCCCGCCGAACATCGCCATCATGGCCAGCGACGGCTCGCTGATCACCAATCGCGGCGAGACGGGCGGACGCACCGTCGCCCTGAAGGAGTTGCCGCCCTATCTCCCGAAGGCCTTCGTGGCCATCGAGGACCGGCGCTTCTACGACCATTTCGGCATCGACCTGACGGGCATCGCCCGTGCGGTCTACCGCAACCTCGCCCATTCCGGCGGCCTGCAGGGCGGCTCGACGCTCACCCAGCAGCTCGCCAAGAACCTGTTCCTCACCCAGGAGCGCACCGCCTCGCGCAAGATCCAGGAGGCGATTCTCGCCCTGTGGCTCGAGCGCAACTACTCGAAGGACCAGATCCTCGAACTCTACCTCAACCGGGTCTATTTCGGCGCCGGCGCCTATGGGGTCGAGGCGGCCGCGCAGCGTTATTACGGCAAGTCCGCGCGCAACGTCTCGCTCTCGGAGGCCGCGGTACTCGCGGGGCTCGTGCAGTCGCCCTCCCGGCTCGCGCCCAACCGCAATCCGGACGGAGCCAAGGCCCGCGCTCAGCTCGTGATCGCGGCCATGAACGAGCTCGGCTTCATCACGCCGGACATGACCAAGACCGCGCTTGGCCAGCCGGCCGAGCCCGTGCGCCCGAACGGGGCGGGCTCGGCCAATTACGCGGCCGATTACGTGATGGACGTGCTCGACGACTTCGTCGGCACCATCGACGGGGATATCGCGGTCTTCACCACCATCGATCCCAAACTGCAATCCGCCGCCGAGCACGCCCTGGTGGATGAGCTCAACGCCAAGGGCCAGAAATTCAACGTGGGCCAGGGCGCCTTCGTGGCCATGAAGCCCGATGGCGGCGTCCAGGCCCTGGTCGGGGGCCGCAACTACGAGACGAGCCAGTTCAACCGGGCCACCTCCGCCCGCCGCCAGCCGGGCTCGTCCTTCAAGCCCTTCGTGTACCTGACCGCCGTCGAGCGGGGCTATACCCCCGACATGGTCGTCGAGGACGGTCCCGTCAGCTACAAGGGCTGGAACCCGCAGAACTACGACCGCAAGTATCGTGGCCCCGTCACCCTGCGCGACGCCCTCGCCCTGTCGCTCAACACCATCGCGGTCAAGCTCAACATGGAGGTCGGGCCGAAGAACGTGGCGCAGACCGCGCAGCGGCTCGGCATCACCTCGCCGATCCAGGCGAACGGATCGCTCGCGCTCGGAACCTCGGAAGTGACGCCCCTCGAGCTTGTCGGCGCCTATGCGGCCTTCGCCAACGGCGGCACCGGCGTGACGCCCTACGTGATCTCCGAGGTCAGGACCCTCGACGGCAAGATCGTCTACAAGCGCCCCGCCTCCGCCGGCGGCCTCGGCCGCGTCATCGATCCGTCCGCGGTCGCGATGATGAACGAGATGATGCACAACACCTTCGTGATCGGCACCGCCCGGGCCGCGCAGATCCCGGGCTGGCCGATGGCCGGCAAGACCGGGACCACCAACGACTACAAGGATGCGTGGTTCGTGGGCTTCACGGGCAATCTCGTGGCGGGCGTCTGGCTCGGCAACGACGACGGCGCGCTCACCAAGAAGGTCAGCGGCGGCAACCTGCCGAGGGAGGTCTGGCACACCTTCATGAAGACCGCCCTGAAGGACAAGCAGCCCGTGTCGCTGCCCGGCATGGAGCGCTTCCGCGACGACGTGCCCGTCGCCGGTTCGGGGACCGATCCACGCTATGCCAATGCCGGCAACGGCGACACGGGCTGGGGTCAGCCCCAGCCTCAACCGCAGCCGCAGCGCCGGGTCAGCCGCGAGAAGAACTTCTTCGAGAAGCTGTTCGGGCTCTGAATTCCATTACCTCCCGGGTAATCGCCTGAATTCTCCGGGCACGGCATATTGGCTTCACCCTCAAGCCAAGGAGCACGCCATGCCCGCCTACGCCGTCGCCCGCCTGTACGATGTCGCCATGGGGCCGGACATCGTCGCCTATCTTCAGAAGATCGACGCGACTCTGGCGCCTTTCAAAGGTCGGTACATGATCCATGGAGGTCCGGTGGACAGCCTCGAAGGGGCATGGTCGGGCGACCTGATCATGATCGAGTTCCCGGACAGGGCCCGTGCCCGCGACTGGTACGCCTCTGCGGCCTATCGGGCGATCCTGCCGCTGCGGACCCGGCATTCGAAAGGTGACGTCATCCTGATCGACGGCGTTCCCGACGACCATCAGGCAGCCGACATCCTGGCGGCGTGACGGCCAAGGCCGCTCAGGCGGCCCTGCCCCGCACCCGCCCCGTCGCCGCAAAGACGATCAGGGCCAGGATGCCCGTGCTGGCGATGGCGGTCGGAAGCGGCAGCGCGGAGCCGCCGAGATTCTGGCCCAGCACGATGCCCAGGATCGCCGCGAAGGTCATCTGGCAGATCCCGAGCAGGGACGAGGCCGCCCCGGCCCGCTCCGGGAACGGCATCAGGGCCGAGGCCATCGCCTGCGGCATGGTGAGGCCGACCCCCAGGGCGTAGATCGCCATCGGTCCCGTGATGGCGAAGGACGAGGACACACCGGACGCGACGAGCACAAACATGAGTGCGCCGCCGGCCGCGAGGCCCGCCACGCCGAACCGGATCGTGCCGTCGAGCCCGTGCCGCCCGACGAGATTCTGCGCCAGAAACGTGCCGGTGATGTAGCCCACGACCATGAAGGCGAAGGAGAAGGCGAAAGTCAGCTCATCCAGGCGGTACACCTCCTGCAGCACGAAGGACGAGCCGGAGATGAACGCGAACAGGCCGCCATAAGCGAGCATGGAAAAGCTCACATAGGTGCGATAGGCGGGGTGGCGCAGCAGCATTCCGAACCCCGCCAGGATCGCCGTGAAGGAAAGCGGCGCGTCGGATTTCGTCCGGATGCTCTCCGGCAGCCGCAAGAGCACGGTCGCGGCCAGCGCAACGCCGCAGATCACCATGACGGCGAAGGTCATCCGCCACTCGTAGACCTGCGCGATCAGGCCGCCGAGAACCGGCGCGAGCGCCGGCACGACTCCCATGATGCTGCCCATGCGGGACAATTCCCGTCCGGCGCGCGGCCCCTCGTAGAAGTCGCGCACGATGGCGCGCCCGAGCACGATGGGGCCGGAGGCGCCGAGCGCCTGGAGAAACCGGGCTCCGATCAGGACCTCGATGGTGGGCGCGAGCGCGCAGATGAGGCTCGCCAGGGAGAACAGCCCGAGCCCGAACAGCAGCACCGGCCTGCGGCCGACCCGGTCGGAGACCGGCCCGTAGACGAACTGCCCTGCCGCGAAGCCCAGGAGGAACGCCGAGAGCGTCATCTGCGCCTGCCCGGTCGTCGCCTGAAGGCCCGCCGCGATCGCCGGCAGGGAGGGCAGGTACATGTCCGTCGAAAGAGGCCCGAGCGCGGTGAGCAGCGCCAGGACGACGGTGAGGGCCAGGGTATCGGGTTTGAGCATGGAAGGGCCGGATGAGACGTGAAGAATTTAGGGTTAAGCCGGGAACCCGGTTCTGTCACGGGCTCTCAGAGGACGAAACCCTCTTGCTCACACCGAGTTCACGGTACAACATAACAAATTGTCGTATCGATATGAGCTTCGCCTATGTCCCTCGTTCCCCCGTCCGGTCGGTTGCACCCCGGTCTCGCATTGGCTGTCCACCGCTTCCCGTTCGCCATCCTGGCCGCGAGTCTCGCGACAGTCGGTCTTCTCAGCCTGATTTCGATTTCCGGGGATCAACGGATAGAGACCAGCCCCTGGAAGCCGGACGACGTCATGGACGTGCTATTCGCATTAGTCCTGTCGTTCTTCACGGCCGTGATCGCGGCTTTTGCGGCATCCGGGCAGAGCGTCCGGGTCCGGTTTCTCGCCGAGGGCACAGGATTCCTGATCGGCTTCTCGTTCCTGTACTGGGTCAAGCTCGAAGACGATACGGCCCCGTCCCTCCTCTTTGCATGCCTGTGTTTCATGTCGGTCGCGGCGGGCATCGCCGCGCGGCGCGGCGTGAGCGGCTTCTGGTTCGCCAATGCCCATCTCATCGCCAGTCTCGCCATCGGGCTTATCGCTTTGGGAGTCGTTCTCGCCGGCGGGGCAATCCTGTACTTCACCATCGACACCTTGCTGGGCGATACCTTGCCGGGATGGCCCATCGAGAAGCTCGGGACGGCGTTGGGGACCATTGTCATCTTCTTCGCCTTCCCTCTGCTCTGGCTGACGCTCGTGGCGCCCATCGCTGCGGAACCGATCAGGCCGGATCACGACAATCTCCTGCTGCGCATCATTGCCGTTCTGACCGATGCTCTGCTGGTTCCTCTGACGTCGATTTTCGGCGGCGTCCTTCATCTTTACGCCCTGCGCATCGCGGTCACCGGCGAAATGCCGAAAGGGCAGATCGGCACGATCGTGCCGCTCTATCTCGTGCTCGGGTACGGAACCTATCTCCTCGCCTCGGGGCCGCACGCACCGCTGGCACGGGTGCGGTCCCTGTTTCGAGCCTCGTGGCTGGCGAGCACGCTGGTTCCTCTGGCCCTGCTGACGCTCGCGATCGGCATTCGCGTCAGCGCCTACGGCATCACGGAAGAACGCTATTGGCTGATCCTGGTGATCATCGGCGCGGGCTTCCTCCTGGCGTCCGTTCTCGTTCGGCGGCCTTTCGACATCCGCCTCGTCCCGCTCACGGGCGGCATCCTCACACTCGTCGCGGTGATTGGGCCCCTGAGCGCCGAGAAGGTGACGTTCTATAGTCAGTCGGCGCGGACACAGGCGCCGCAGACCGATGCCGACGCGTTGGACTCCTCCGCCAAACCCTCCTCCGACGTCTCAGCCCTTACGGGACCTGAGACCTTCGACTTCACCCAGCCCGCCATCATCCGGGCCGGAACGGTCACGATTCTCAACGATTTCGCCGTCGACTTCGATCAACAAAGGTCGCACACGATCAGGAGCTTTTCGACAAGCGTGACGCTCACCCTCGAGGGCCAATTCCTGACCCTTGAAGGCGACACCTGGACGAGCCGGTTCGATCTCTCGCCTCTCTTGACGATGGACGGCAGAGCTCTGGCGGATCTTGATTCGACCCTGCACAGCGTCAAGGGCAGAGAGGGCGATTTCGTTCTGTCCCGCTTTCAAAGAACGGCCGAACCCACGGGAGATGCCATCCGCCATCTGAGGGGCACCGTCATTCTCCATTGATCGGCCCCGGAAGGCCAAGGCCAGTGTGGCCCCTTTACACGGTCACCTGGGTTCCCACCTCCACTACGCGGTCGGTGGGGATCTGAAAGAACTTGGTGGCGTCGCTCGCGGACTTGGCGAGGGTGATGAACAATTTGTCCTGCCAGCGCGGCATGTCGCTGTGGAGCGCGGGCCGGATCGAGCGGCGCGAGACGAAGAACGACGTCGTCATGATGTCGAACTTCAGGCCCGTCTTGCGCAGGAGGGCGAGGCCGCGCGGAATGTTCGGCGTCTCCATGTAGCCGAAGCTCATCGTCGCGCGCCAGAACGAGTCCCCGAGAGGCTCGATTCGGGCCCTCTCCCCGTCGGAGATCCGGGGCGCATCCTCGGTCCGCACGGTCAGGATCACGTTCTGCTCGTGCAGGATCTTGTTGTGCTTGAGGTTGTGCAGGAGCGCCGATGGAGCGGTCGTCGGATCGCCCGTCATGAACACGGCCGTGCCCTTCACGCGATAAGGCTGGCTTTTCTGCAGCATCGCGATGAGCTCGAGGAGCGGCACATCCGCCTTGCGGGTCTTCTCGATCAGGAGGCGCGTGCCCCGGCGCCAGGTGAGCATGAGCGTGATCAGGGCGGCACCCACGAGGAGCGGCATCCAGCCTCCCTGTGGGATCTTGAGGGCGTTCGCGACGAGAAAGATCATGTCGACGATCAGGAACGGCGCGATCACGGCAATCGCCAGCCAGAGCGGCCACTTCCAGTATTTCCAGACGACCACGAAAGCCATGATGGCGGTCACCACCATCGTGCCCGTGACGGCCAGTCCATAGGCATGGGCCAGGGCACTGGAACTCTTGAACAGGATGACCAGGAACACGACCGCGATCAGAAGCAGGACGTTCATCCTCGGCACGTAGATCTGTCCCTTCTCGGTTTCGGAGGTCCAGCGGATTTCCATGCGCGGCAGCAACCCCAGCTGGATCGCCTGCTGGGTCATGGAGAAGGCTCCGGTAATCACGGCTTGGCTGGCGATGACCGTGGCGACCGTCGCCATGACGACCATCGGGAGCAGCGCCCAATCCGGATAGAGCAGGAAGAAGGGGTTCTCGATCGTGTCCGGATGGGCGAGCAGCAGGGCCCCTTGCCCGGTATAGTTGATCGCGAGGCATGGCAGGACGAGACCGAGCCAGGCGGTCTGGATGGGTTTGCGCCCGAAATGACCCATATCGGCGTAAAGCGCCTCCGCCCCCGTGACCGCAAGGAACACGGCGCCGAGAGCCAAAAGACCGACTGTCCCGTGGGTGGCCAGGAAGGCGATGCCGTAGGTCGGGCTGAGCGCCGCCATGATGCTAGGATCGTCGACGATATGGACGGCCCCGCCTAGGGCCATCAGCAGAAACCAGATCCCGGTGATCGGTCCGAACCAAGCGGCGACACGGGCCGTGCCTCGGCTCTGAATGGAAAAAAGGCCGACCAGGATGGCGAGGCTCAGGGGCAGGACGTAGCGCGAGAAACCGGACGAGGCGACGGTCAGTCCCTCGACGGCCGAGAGCACCGAGATCGCTGGCGTGATGATGGCATCGCCGTAGAACAGCGCGGCCCCGATCATGCCCAGCAGGGTGATGACGAAGACGTTGTGCCCCATCACCTTCTGGGCCAGCGCCATGAGGGTGAGCGTTCCGCCCTCGCCGTTGTTGTCGGCCCGCAGGATGAACAGCACGTACTTGACCGTGACGATGACGATCAGCGCCCACAGGATCAGGGAAACGATCCCGAACACCATCGGGCGGGTGACGGTGCCGCCTCCGGCCGCCGCGGAGAGGGACTCCTTGAGCGCATAAAGCGGGCTCGTGCCGATATCGCCATAGACTACGCCGAGCGTGCCCAGTGTCAGGCTCCAGAGGCCCGGGCGGTGGGGAACGGTCGAGGAGGCTTCGAGTTCAGCCGTCCGGCCTTCGCGGATTGCTGGCATGGCCCTGTCCGTCTGCGGCGGGCATCGCGTCACTCATCCGACCGGCTCCTGGAGCCGCCGGGCATATGGCCATTCGTCCTCGTCGTCCTGAAGGATACGACATTGCTCGATGCCGGCTCGTTGACCCTCAGCCGCTGGGCCTCGACCAGAGCGCCGAAGAGTGCAAGGATCAGGTTGTCGTGCTGGTATTCGACCACGTCCTCGACCCAGTTGAGGGCCAGGCCCCGAAGGGTGATCATGCAACTCCACCGCCGATCGTCGCATGACAGCCGATGCAGGCTCCAGTCCGGCAGTTCCCAGCCGACGAGCCACACGCCCAGATCGAGCCAGGCATGCGCGGCGAACAGCCGGTCGGCGACTTCGCTGGAATGAGCGCTCGATTGAAGCCGGGGGCAGGCCTCCCGCAGGATCTTTGCCACAAGGCTCCCCCGCGGCTTGTCCGCCGCTTCGATCGCCGCCAGGAGTGCGCGAAGTTCACGCTCCCGATCCCGCTTGGACCACATCAAGGGTGTCCGGATCTTCAGGCCCGCGCCTGACCTAGTTTTCCTTCTACCAGGAAGCGGTGTCAAAATCAGGGCGCGGACGGACTACCGCCCTCACCCGATGCGGTGCAGGGCGCTGCCGTAGGTCTTGAGCCAGGCCTCCGCCTCGTCGGTGCGCGGGCAGAGCTGATAGGTGATCTTCCAGAAGCGCTGGGAATGGTTGAGCTCGCGCAGGTGGGCGACCTCGTGGGCCGCGAGATAATCCAGCACGAAGGGCGGCGCCATGATGAGGCGCCAGGAGAAGTTGAGCGCCCCGTTGGCCGAGCAGGAGCCCCAGCGGCTCTTGGTGTCGCGCACGGTGATCCGCTTGGCGGGCTGCCCGAGCTGAGCCGTGTGCTTCTTCACCGCGAGCGCGAAGTCGCGCTTGGCCTCGGCTTCCAGGAAGTCTCGCACGCGGCGGGCCACATGGGTGGCCTCGCCCGTGACGGCGATGATCGGCTCGCCCGCGCTGTCGCGGGCCGCCTGGGTCAGCCCCCGAATCGAGGACCAGTGGACGATGCGGTGGGGCACACCGCGTAGGGGCACGAGCGCGCCCGGCTCGAACAGCACCCGGTCGGGCACCTTGGCGAGGCGGCTTGCGATCCATGCCCCATGACTATCGGCGAATTTCTGGGCGAGGCCCACATCGGTGCGCTCGGGAATGGTGAGCACGACCTCGCCGGTCGCGTGGGAGACGCGCAGCGTGATTCGTTTCGCGGTCGGACGACGTTTCAGGGCCACCTTGAACGACTGGCCCTCGTAGCAAACCTTGAGATGTGGCGGGTCCGCAGGAACGCGGCGGAACAGAGCGGATTTCATGTCCGCAATCTGCCCGCTCACGTCGATTCTGTCAGCGCAGCCGTTTGCCGCTCCTAAGAACGTATCGAGAACGGATCCGGGCTCTTGACGCGGCCGGTCGAGCTGGTTCTCAGCCCTGATTCTCAATGAATTCAACGATTCGAGGAGCGATTTGAGCCCTGAACCGAGAACCGTTGAAGACGCCATAATGACCGACCCCGGCCTGAAGATGATAGAGTTTCTTGTCTGCGGGAAGGTTGGGGGTCAAGTCGAGCGCGGCCAAGGTCTGGCCGACGCCCGAAATGTCGTCCCGCTCGCCTTCGATGGCCATGATGGCGCAGCGGCGGATGGCCGTGAGATCGACCGGCTCGTCCCGGTGCATCATCTCGCCCTTGGGCAGCTCGTGCCGGACAAAGACCTTGTCGACCGTCTGCAGGTAGAACTCGGCCGTGAGATCCATGACGGCGAGATATTCGTCGTAGAAGTCGCGGTGCTTCTCGGCCGAATCGCCATCGCCCTCCACGAGGTGATTGAACATCTCCCAATGGGCCGTGAGATGCCGGTCGATATTCATGGCCATGAAGCCGGACAATTGCAGGAAGCCCGGATACACGTCGCGCCAGAAGCCGGGATGGGACGGCGGCACCTTCGCGATGCAATGCTGTTCGAACCACTCGATGCCGCGCTCCTCGGCCAGCCGGTTCACGGCCGTGGGCGAGCGGCGGGTGTCGATCGGGCCGCCCATGAGGATCATGGAGCGCGGAATGGCCGGGTCGTTCTCCGCCTCGAGGCGGGCCACCGCGGCCACTACCGGGACCGCCGGCTGACACACGGCCATCACGTGCAGGTCCGGGCCGAGCTGCCGGAACATCGCCTTGAGATAATCGATGTAGTCGTCGAGATCGAAGCGGCCGTCGGCGAGAGGCACCAAGCTGGCATCCGCCCAGTCCGTGATCATCACCCGATGGGTGGGAAGAAAGGTCTCCACGGTGCCGCGCAGAAGCGTCGCGTAATGACCCGACATCGGCGCGACGATCAGGAGCTTGGGCTGAGTCTCGGCGATCGCATGATCGCGCCGGAAGGAGATCACCCGGCAGAAGGGGCGCTCCCACACGACCTCCTCGACGACGGGCACCTGCTGGTTGCCGAGGCTGGTGACGCCCAGTCCGAAGTCCGGCTTGGCGTAGCGGCGGGTGGTGCGCTCGAAGAGCTCGCAGGCGGCGGAAACGGTGCGCCCATAGGGCGTGTTGTTGAACGGATTGACCGGATTGTCGAAAAAGAGCTTTGTAATATCCGAAGCTGCGCGGGCGGGGGTCAGGAGCCAATGCGCCGTATCGTACCAGTAATAAGATAAATTCATTTACATCCCCAAAAGGCTGGGCGCCCGATTTCTCCCGCGCGACGGGGTAGGCTTTATCCTCAACCGTAACTTAAAGATTAAAGTTCCTCCCGATTATTGCAACGTCATTATCGAATTAATCGAATTCAAGGGGGTTTTACCCCTTCCGAATCATCGATTCAGTCCCACCTTAGGATTCCTGGCCTTTATCTTGTTGCTTGGCGAACGTCTTAAAGGCCCTATTCTGTTGGTTCATGGCAACCATCGCGTCCAAAAGTCCGAAGCCCTCGCCCCGCCAATTGCGCCTCGATACGCTGGTCAGGCTGCGCTGGCTTGCGGTGACGGGGCAGTCGGCGGCGGTTGCGTCGGTGCGGTTCGGCCTTGGATTTCCACTCCCCTTCGAGCTGTGCTTCCTCATCATCGCGGCCTCCGTCTGGACCAATCTGCTGCTGCGCATCCAGTATCCCGCGAGCCACCGGCTCAGCGACAATGCGGCCACGGCCCTGCTCGGTTTCGACATCCTGCAGCTGGCGGCTCTGCTCTATCTCACGGGCGGGCTGGAAAATCCCTTCGCGATGCTGTTCCTGGCGCCGGTGCTGATTTCGGCGACGGCCCTAACCCCCGAGCGGACCCTCGCGCTCGGTCTGCTGGCCGTCGGCTGCGCGACTTTTCTGGTGCTCACCCACAAGCCTCTGCCCTGGTACCGCGGGCAGAATTTCAGCCTCCCGTTCCTTTACGTCTCGGGGATTTGGACCGCGATCCTTCTGGGCACGGTCTTTACCGGGATCTATGCCTGGCGCGTCGCCGAGGAGGCGCGCCAGCTCGGCCAGGCGCTCGCGGCCACGGAACTCGTTCTCGCCCGCGAGCAGCATCTCTCGCAGCTCGACGGCCTTGCCGCCGCCGCCGCCCATGAGCTTGGAACGCCGCTCGCCACCATCGCCCTCGTGTCCAAGGAGCTCGGCCATGCGCTGCCCAAGCAGGGCCCCGTCGCGGAGGATCTGCGGCTCCTCCAGGAACAGGTGGACCGCTGCCGCTCGATTCTGACCAAGCTCACCTCCATGGGAGAGGAGGACGAAGAAGGCTTCCTGGAAACCGTGTCGCTCAGCCAACTCGTCGAGGAGATCGTCGAGCCGCAGCGGGCCGTGGGTTTCGATGTGCGTGTCTCGGCCCATGGCGACGGCCATGAGCCCCTGGGCCGGCGCAATCCCGGGGTCGTCTATGGCCTGTCCAATATCCTCGATAACGCGACGGACTTCGCGGAAAGCCAGGTCACCATCGACGCGCGCTGGACCCCTCACGAGGTTTTCATCGAGATCCGCGATGACGGGCCGGGCTATGCGCCCGATATCCTGCTGCGGGTGGGCGAGCCCTATGTCACGACCCGCAGCGCGGCGGAGCGGACCGAGGCCGACAACGACGAGGGCGGCGGACTGGGCTTGGGCCTCTTCATCGCCAAGACGCTGATCGAGCGCTCAGGGGCGGAACTGATCCTGACCAACGCGGCTCCGCCTGCGACGGGAGCCGTCGCACGGATCGTTTGGCCCCGTCATGCGTTTGAACAGGGTGCGGCAATTTCGCCGCAGGGAGAATCCAAGGGGTCTCTCAAAGAACAGGGGAAGAATTCCCACATCTAGGGCAGGCCTCCCGGCCTGTTTCAAGAAGGAATTGTTCCGTTATGCAAGGAGATGTTCTGATGGCCGACGCGCCCGTTGCGTTCGAGGACCGTGCCGACAAGAGCCTCTTGATCGTGGATGACGACCGGCCCTTCTCGACCCGTCTCGCCCGCGCCATGGAGGGCCGCGGCTATCAGGTACGCGTTGCCGAGAGCGTGGCCGACGGCATTGCGGCGATCGACAGCGATCCCCCGGCCTTCGCGGTGATCGACATGCGGCTGAGCGACGGGAACGGGCTCGACGTCATCGAGCGGCTGAAGAACCGTCGCCCCGATGCCCGCGGCGTGATTCTCACCGGATACGGCAACATCGCCACCGCCGTCACGGCCGTGAAGATGGGCGCGTTCGACTATCTCGCCAAGCCCGCCGACGCGGACGAGATCCATGCGGCCCTGATGGCCCAGCCGGGAGAGCGCGCGCTGCCGCCGGAAAACCCCATGTCGGCGGACCGGGTGCGCTGGGAGCATATTCAACGGGTCTATGAACTCTGCGGCCGCAACGTCTCGGAAACCGCACGCCGCCTCAACATGCATCGCCGAACGCTGCAACGCATCCTCGCCAAGCGCGCGCCGCGCTGAGTCCCCTCTCTAAAGACGTCCGTCCGCGATCCTGTCCGGATCGGCCAGCGCATGCAGGGCTGACGCAGCCGCATGGGCGAAGCGCAGGGTCACCGCCTTGCGGCGCGCGCCGGCGAGCGGATGGCGCACGGCCTCCCGCAGCACCGCCGCTCCGAAGCTGTCGGCGACGATCAGGCCGCGATCCTCGGGCAGGATATCGAAGGGCACCGTCTCCGGCACGGCGAAATAGAACCGGTCGCAGAAATCCTCGTAATCGGGCCATTTCCGGTCGGAGCGGAAATCCGCGACGCTCGACTTGATCTCGATGATCGTGAGCATGCCGTCGGGCGCAAGCGCGATGAGGTCGGCCCGCCGTCCGTTGGCGAGAGTGAATTCCGGCAGGGTTGCGTGGCCGAGTTCGGCGAAGAGCCGGCGCACGCCGCGCTGAACGCCGGCGGCGACCGGCGATTGCCGCCCGTCGGCGGGAAGGACGATGCTGGAGGAGATCAGGGCGGACGATTCGGACATGGGGGCAGAGTAACCGCTCCTCCCGGGCCTGCAACGGCACCGTTGTCGCGCATGGGAAGTTGGCCGATTTCCTATCGCGGAGCCGCGTGGTCCGGCGCTGGCGCACGCGCCTCCTCGTATCGGGCGCGATACCCCGGCATCATGCGCCAGAGGACGTCGTCGCGCAGAACGTAGTGATGGAAGAGCGCCGCCAACGCATGGCCCGCGGCCACGATGACGATGGTCCAGCCGATCCACTCGTGGAGCTCGTTGACGAGATGGTGAGCCTCGCGGGAGAAGGGCGCGAAAGGCGGCGGGATCAGGAGACCGAAAAAGCTCATGGCCTCGTTGCCCGACCAGCGCAGCACGAAACCCAGAACGGCCTCGGCCGCCAGGAGGCCGTAAAGCAGGTAATGGACCGCCTTCGAGGCCCGCTCGACCCAGCCCACCTCCGCCGCGCGAACCTGATGCCCCGGCATCAATCGCCATGCAACGCGCACGATCAGCACCACAGTGAGAATGATGCCGAGCGACATGTGCGTGACGATCATCAGGTGTCGCGTCTGCCGTGGCGCAAATCCCCACAATTCGGCCAGGGCGAACTGCGCGATCACCAGCACGGCCGTCAGCCAGTGCAGGGTGATGGCGAAACCGTCGTAGTAAGTCCTGTCGTCACCTGCGGCGATTCGGGTGGCAGCGACGAGGCCGCGATCGGATTGAAGTGCCATGCGGGCTCCCGGGGCCGGCGGATTCTTGCATCCGGCAGCATCGGATGTGACATCGGACTTATGTCCGATGCTGCAATATTTTGATCTTGAGCATCTTTGCACGCAAAACCGGCCCCCACTTTTGCGTTCGATGCTCTAACGCTTTGATCCCCGCATCTTTCCACGCAAAACCGGTCCCCACTTTTGCGTTCGATGCTCTGACGCGAGCAACGTGAAAGGGTGTTCCGTTGAAAGCGCCGCGGCGGAGCCCTCGCCTGCCACCTCAATGGAGCATCAGGTTGTGCGGGGAAAGATTCTCCAGCATATCCCGCAACTCCTCCATGTGGGGATTGAAGGTGAGCGCGATCTGGAAGGCCGCGCGGGCCTCGTTCAGATGGCCGTGGCGCAGGCAGACGTTGCCGAAGCCCGAAATGGCCCCGAAATGGCGGGGCTCCAGCCGCAGCGTCTGCGCAATGTCGAGCAGACTGTCCGCGTCGCGCTTCTCGATATAGGCGACCGTCGCGCGCTTGTTCCAGGCCTCGGCCCAATCGGGGTGCGTGGCCACGAGATGGTCGAGCAGAGGCTTGGCCTTGTGAAGCTCGCCCGACGCGATGGCCTCCACCGCCGCCGCCAGCGTCTCCTCCGCCACGCGGTCCTCGTGAGAGCTCCACAGCATCCAGATCTGGTCTTCGATCTCCTCCACCGGATGGTCCGGATCCGCCTGGGCAAGCGCCGTAAAGAGCCTCGTCAGGCGGCTCGGCAAGGCAGGCGACGGCGCTCGCCCCGGAGCCTCGAGGACGAGATGGAAAACCGGATCGACCGGCAGGGACGACGACATAACGGAGTCCGATCCCCTTCGCTAGAGATGCATCTGGAGGGGGACATAGAGGCGAAAACCGAAGCGACGAGGGGCGAAAGGCGGAGTTTGGACTGGTCGGAGCGGCGAGCCTTCGCTAGTTTCCTCCACGCCTTCGATCCAAGCGCCGTTCGGCCCGAGTGTCCTTCGGTCCGCGCGACCAATCACCAAGGAGATGTCATGGAGCGCGATCCGCTGCGCCTGGCGTGGAAAACCTCTCCGCTTCGTCATGTGCTGGGTTTTGCGCTTCTGGCCCTGTCCGGCCTCCTGCTGCTGGTCGGCCTCGAACTGATCCGCGCCGTCGTGGAGCGGGCCGTGTCGGGAGACGGCGCCGCTCCGGCTACCCTGCTGCGGATCGTTCTCCCGTCCGCGGCCCGCCTCTGGCCGGAGCCGCTCGTCCTGTTTCCGGGTTTCGCGCTCGATCCCGAGACCCTCACGCTCGCCTCCATCGGTGGTATCCTTCTCGTTCCCCTCCTCATCGCGCTTCTGCTGATTCCGCTCGACTGGATCGGCGTGAGCATCGGCTCACGGGCTCTGGCGGCGCTGCGCGCGCAGGCGCTCGAAGCCATCCTCAAGGCCCCGCCCTCCGCGCAGGACGATCTTTCGACGGCGACCGCGCTGGCCGCCCACGGGCTGGCCCGCGAGAACTCCGTGCTGGGCCTCAGCCTGTTCGTCCCGGTCAAGCTCGGGGGCATGATCGGGCTCTCCTGCGCCTATGTGTTCGTCATGGATTGGGCCCTCGGCGCCATTCTTGCGACGGTTCTTGCGGTCGGCGCCGTCCTGAGCGCGCGGCGGGCGCTCCTGCGCTTCGACGCCACCTATGCGCGCAACCGGGAGGGCGAAGTCGCCGAAAGGATCCTCGCCGACCTCGAAAACCGCATTCCGGCCATGCGCGCCCACGGCACGGGCTATTACGAGCGGGACCGAGTGCGCAGGCTTCTCGGCGAAGGCCATCGTCCCGTGATTCGGCGCGAATACCGTCTCGCCCTCGTCGATTCCACCTCGGCCGTCGTTCTGATGCTCGCCCCCATCGCGGTGCTGGCGCTCGGGGCCTGGTTCGCGCAGACGCGTCCGCTGAGCGCCGGCACCGTGGCGGCCTGCGCGCTCGCCTCCGCGCTCGCGGCCTATGGGGTGCGCGAGATCGTGCAATGGCAGCGCATGGCGGCGCGGGCCCGCGCCCTGCTGACCGATGTCGGGCAGAGCCTTTCCGCCTTGAGGCCGCGCGACGTCAGGAAGGGCAAGGCCTCGCTGCCCGGGAGCGGTGCGCTCGTGGCGCAGGGCGTTTCGGCCTACGATCCAGCCAGCGGCGCCCGGATCACTTCGGTCAATCTGAACCTTGCCTTTCCGTCTCATGTCGCCCTCGTGGGCGACGGCGATTCCGGGCCGCGGCTTCTCGCCGCCCTCATGAGCGGCCAGATACACCCGTCCGTCGGTCGCATCACCCTCGGCGGCGTGGACCTGATCGAGGCCAACCCCTTCGAGCGCAGCCAGCGCATCGCGTTCGCGGGAGACACCGTGCTCATCGAAGGCAGCCTGCGGGAGAACCTTCTCTATGGCTGCCGGGCGCCCGCGGAGGAACTCGAGCATCGTCTCTCGGACGCCATCGCGGTCACGGGGCTCGACCGGCTCACCCATGCGCGCGGCCTGTCCGGAACCCTCGATCCCAAGCGGGAGACCGCGATCGCCGCCGCGATCGTGGAGGCACGGCGGTTCGTGCAGGAGGCCTTGAGAGACGAAGACCTCGACCGCTTCGTCGACCCCTTCGATGCCGCGCGCTACAACCGCTACGCCACGGTCGGCGAGAACCTTTTGTTCGGAAAGCCCGTGGGCGACACGTTCCGCCAGGGCCGGCTCTCGGCCCATCCTTACGTCCGCGCGATTCTCGAGGCGAACGACCTCACGAAGGCCCTGAGCCAGATCGGTCTCTCCATCGCGTCGAGCATGGTGGAGATCTTCGCCGACGTTCCGGACGGGCATCCGCTCTTCGAGCGCTTCTCGTTCTTCTCCGCGTCCGACCGCCCCTATTTCCAGGATCTCGTGGAACGGCAGAGCGGCCAGAGGCGTCCCGGGCGCGATCAGGAACGCCTGATCGGCCTTGCGCTGCGCTACAACGAAAGCCGCCACCGCCTGGGCCTCGTCGACGAGACGCTCGAAGCCCGCATCCTGACGGCGCGCGGCGATTTCGCCCGCATGCTGCCGGTCAGCCTGAAGCCATCCATCGAATTCTACGAGAGGTCGAGCTTCTGCTCTGCGGCGAGCGTCCAGGACAATCTGCTCTTCGGGCGCATCGCCGCCGATCAGGCCGGGGCGGCCGAGGCCGTGCAGGGCGTCATTCGCCGGGTTCTCACCGAGCGGGGCCTCGACGGCGAAGTGTCGCGCATCGGTCTCGACCTTCCGATCGACGTTCAGGGCGACGACCTGAATCTGACCGACATCGCCGCCATCGATCTGGTGCGCTGCCTCGTGCGCCGGCCCAGCATCCTCGTCGTGCAGCGGGCGCTCGACGGCCTGACGGGGCCCGCCGCCGACCGTCTTGTGACAGCCCTTCGCCGGTCCATGGTCGGGCGCGGGCTGATCATCGTGACGCCCTCCGTGTCCCCGGCCATGGATCATCCGCCCTTCGACGCCGTTATCCATTTCGAGCGGGGCGAGCCTGTCGTGGCGCCCCGCACGCGACAACCGGAAGCGCTCAGTGCATGAAAGCCTGCACTTGCTATCCGGAATTTCCTGAGGTCATCTCATTGTCATGTGCGGCATCGCACAGAAACAGGATTTTCGACCGGGCATGATTCACGAATGGTAAGCCGAGTTGCATCCTCTGACGCGCTTCAGGTCCGCTTTTGGGGCACCCGCGGCTCCACCTGCGCCTCCGGCCCTCAGTTCATGGAATTCGGCGGCCACACGGCCTGCGTCGAAATCCGCTGCGGCGAGCGCCTCTTCATCGTCGATGCGGGAACCGGCATCTCGGCTTTGGGCAGCGCGCTCGGCGAGGACGTGCCCGACACCATCGACATTCTCTTCAGCCATCTGCATCTCGATCACGTAGGCGGCCTGCCCTTCTTCAAGCCCGCTCTCACCAAGGAGCGGCTGGTGCGCACCTATTGCGGCAATCTCGATGGCGACAGCGCCATGGAATCCCTCGACAAGCTGTTCTCGCCTCCGCTCTTTCCGGTGCGCCTGAGCCAGTTTCCGGCCCGGTTCGAGCATGTGGGCTTCAAGGCCGGGGAAACCCTGACCTTCGACGACGGCGCCGTCGTCGAGACCCATTCCCTGAACCATCCCGGCGGGGCGACGGGCTACCGCTTCCGTCACGGTGGCCGCAGCGTCTGCTACATCAGCGACGTGGAGCACACCGAAGCGTGGCCGGATCAATCCCTCGTCGAGTTCGTGCGCGACACGGATCTCATGATCTATGACGGCATGTTCTCCGAAGCCGAATATCCGCGATGCCGGGGCTGGGGACACTCCACCTGGGAGAAGGGCGTGGAGCTCGCCAAGGCCGCGGGCGTGAAAGCCATCGCCATCTTCCACCTCTATCCCGGCCACGACGACGCCTTCATCCGCGCCATGGAGGCCGAGATGCAGGCGGTGATGCCGAGTGCCTTCGTGGCCCGCGAGCGGCAATCGGTGATCCTGGACGCTTCCGATAGGGAAGCGGTTGCGGATTGGCCCGAGGCCGCTAAGGTGCCCGCCGTCTAGCGCATCGTGCGGACAAGGGGATCCGGGTTTCACTTTCGTGGCCCTTGGGGTCCGCTCCCAACGATGCGCTCACGAAGAGAGCGAGCATCGGACGGATTTGGCATGTCGACACCCATCCTCGTGACCGGAGCGGCCGGTTTCATCGGCTATCACGTGGCCGAACGCCTGATGGCGCAGGGGCATCAGGTGGTGGGCGTCGATTGCTTCACCCCCTATTACGATGTCGCCCTCAAGGAAGCCCGCTTCGCCCGGCTCACCCCCCATGGTCTCTTTTCGGGCGAAAGGGTCGATCTTTCCGATCCCCAGGCCGTGCGCGACCTCTTCCGGCGCCATCGCTTCGAGCGCGTGATCCATCTCGCCGCCCAGCCTGGCGTGCGTTTCGTCGATCCCATGCCCTATGCCTCGTCCAATCTCGTCGGCTTCATGAACATGCTGGAAGCCTGCCGCCATGCGGGCGTCGGGCACCTGGTCTATGCCTCGTCGAGTTCGGTCTACGGCGCGAATCGCACGCTGCCCTTCTCCGAGCATGAGAGCACCGAGCATCCGATCAGCCTCTATGCCGCCACCAAGAAGGCCAACGAGATGATGGCGCATTCCTATGCCTCTCTCTTCGGGCTGCCCGCGACCGGTCTTCGCTTCTTCACCGTCTACGGACCCTGGGGCAGGCCCGACATGGCCGTGTACAAATTCACCCATGCGATCGCCGAGGGCCGCGAGATCCAGGTGGCCAATGCCGGCAGGGTCCGGCGGGACTTCACCGATGTGAACGACATCGTGGAAGGCATCGTGCGGCTGGTCGACAGGGCGCCCGCGGCCAATCCGGCCTGGGATGCGGAGCATCCGGACCCGGCCACGAGCGCGGCACCCCACCGGGTCTACAACATCGGCAATGACAATCCGGAAGAGGTGAACGATCTGATCGCCCTGATCGAGGATGCCCTGGGCCGGAAGGCGAACCGCGTGGACGTGCCCCTGCCGCCCGGCGACGTTCTGGAGACCCGCGCCGACGTGACGGACCTGCGCCGGGACGTAGGCTTCGCCCCCTCGACCTCGCTCGCGGATGGCGTCGGCCGCTTCGTCCGGTGGTATCGCGAGTATCACGGGGCGTAAGATGGTTTACATCACCAACTTGGTCGCGACCATTTTTGGGCCGCTCGAACGTGTGCAATTGCTCGTCGTGCTGTTGGTTCTATCGGGATTGCTGTCATCGGCTTCGATCATCCTGCTGATGCCGCTCCTCAAACGCTATGCGCTCGCTCGTCCGAATGCGCGGTCAAGCCACCGGGTTCCAACACCGCAAGGTGGCGGTATCGCGGTCATCATCGCAGCCTGCCTCCCGCTTATGTTGATCCTCCTGTTCTCAGGATCGGACTTTAAATTTGCGTGGGGAAGCGGGATTGGGCTCAGGTTTCTCTGGCTTACATTCGCGGCTGCCATTGGGCTCGCAATCGTTGGCGCCATCGATGACCTCCGTCCGCTTCCGGTCCTGCCGCGTCTTCTGTTTCAGCTCCTGGCTGTCGTCGCTGTTGCCGCATCCGGATCTGGCGGAAACTTCCTTCCCGTGCCGGAATGGATCACGCTGATCATCGTATACCTTGCCGGCCTTTGGTTCGTGAACCTTGTCAACTTCATGGACGGGCTCGACTGGATCACCGTCGCCGAAATGGTACCGATCACAGCTTTCATCACGATTCTCGGCTGGTTCGGATTTGTCCCCCTCTCAAGCGCTCTCATCGCGGCCAGTCTCTGCGGCGCCCTGCTCGGCTTCGCGCCCTTAAACCGGCCCGTCGCACGCCTTTTCCTCGGCGATGTGGGCTCTCTGCCCATCGGCCTGCTCGTCGGCTGGATGCTGCTCGAGCTCGCCGGAACACATGCGCTCGCGGCCGCGATCCTGCTGCCGCTCTACTATCTGATGGACGCCACCATCACCCTGTTCCGCCGCCTCGCGAAGCGCGAACGCGTGTGGGAGGCGCATCGCAGCCATTTCTATCAGCGCGCTACCGACAACGGCTTCCCGGTCATGGCGGTCGTGACGCATGTCTTCGTGCTCAACCTGGCGCTCGCCGCTCTCGCGGCCGTGACACTTCTCTGGCCGACGGGCGTTGTCCAGGTGGTGGCCCTTGCTGCAGGGGCCGTTCTCGTCTGCCTGGTTCTCAGGCGCTTCTCTCAATCCCGCACGACGGCTCCCGTGGAGGTTTCTCGATGAAGAACGCCCCCTTGATCGCTCTCACCGGCTCAACGGGCTTCGTCGGCCGCCATCTCCTCGCCGAGCTGCCGAAGCGCGGCTACCGCATCCGTGTGCTCCTGCGCCGCCCCTCGGAGGTGCCTGACGGCGCATCGAGCGCCGTGATCGGCGACATCGCCTCGCCGCAGAACATGGCGGCGGCCCTGCGCGACGTGGACATGGTGGTCCATTCCGCAGGCCTCGCCCACGCCATGTCCGGTCACCCCGAAGACGATTACCGCGCCATCAACACGCAAGGAACGATCAGGCTCGCCCAGGCCGCCGAGCGGGCCGGCGTGAGGCGCTTCGTCTTTCTGTCCTCCATCCGGGCACAGAGCGGCCCGGTCGCCGAAGGCGTACTGACGGAAGGCATGGAGCCGGGGCCCACGGATGCCTATGGCCGCTCGAAGCTGGAGGCGGAAAGGGGTCTTGCCGAACTCGGTCTGGACTGGGCGGCGCTTCGTCCGGTGCTCGTCTACGGGCCCGGCGTGAAGGGCAACATGGCGGCGCTCCTGAGCCTCGCCCGTTCATCCTGGCCGCTGCCCCTCGGCGGATTGAAGGCCAAGCGGTCGCTGCTCTCCCTCGATAATCTGACGGCGGCCCTCGATACCCTCATGAGAGCCCAGGGTCCTCTGCGGCGCCCATTCATCGCGGCGGATCCGGATCCCGTGACCGTGCCCGAGATCATCGCGGCCCTGCGCGAGGGGCTGGGGCGCGGCCCTGGCCTCGTACCCGTGCCGTCTTTCGTGCTCGGCGCGGCCGCGGCGTTGACGGGAAAGACGGATGCCTATCAGCGTCTCGCCGGCTCTCTCGTCGCGAGCCCCGAAGCGCTGAGGAGCCTCGGCTGGCAGCCGATCAACCGGACGCCAGACGGATTGGCTCGGCTGGCGCGGGAGGCTGGAGGTTCTGCTGCCGGCGCTTGAATTCTGGGATGGCCTCCTCGAACACGCGCTCCGCCGCGGCCCGGTCGCCTTCGAGGACGGCCTTGTCCAAGGCGTCGAGCCACTGGTTGACCTTGGCGCGGTCCGCGAAGATGGGCTTGGCCGCCATGACGCCGTCGATGCCGATCTCGGCCATGGGCTCGTCGCGGGCGAACAGAATCTCGTGCAGGCGCTCGCCCGGACGAGTTCCCATGACGGCGATCTCGATATCGTCCCCCGGCTCGAAGCCGGCAAGCCGGATCATGCGCTCTGCAAGCTCGTAAATGCGCACCGGCTGGCCCATCTTCAGCACGTAGACCGACGCGCGCTCATAGGACAGCTTTGCGCTGGCGGAGATGTGCCGCCCGTCATCCGCATGCGAGGCGGAGGTCAGCACCAGGTCGGCCGCCTCGCGGGTCGTCATGAAATAGCGCACCATGTCGGGATGCGTGACGGTGATGGGCCCGCCGCGGGCGATCTGCGCCTTGAATTTCGGCACCACCGACCCGACGGAGCCGAGCACGTTGCCGAAGCGCACGGCGATGAGGCGCGGCGCGCCGTGGCGGCTCCTGAATTCCGCGTCGAGGGCCTGGGCGTACATTTCGGCGAAGCGCTTGGTGACGCCGAGCATGGAGACGGGATCGATGGCCTTGTCGGTGGAGATGATCACGATCTCGCCGACGCCCGCTTCCACAGCGGCATCGGCCACGTTCACGGAGCCGAACACGTTGGTCTTCACGCCCTCGGTCCAGTTCCGCTCGAGATAGGGGACATGCTTGAGGGCGGCGGCGTGGAAGACCACGTCGGGGGCGAAATCGCGCATGATCTGGCGAATCCGGTCCCGGTCGCGCACATCGGCGATGACACCGTCGACTTGGGTGTCGCTGGAGAGGAGAGTCGGATTCTCCAGGATGTGGTACAGGGACGGCTCCGAGCTTTCCACGATCATGAGATCGCTCGCCCCGAAGGCCACCACGCGGGTGCAGATCTCCGAGCCGATGGAGCCTCCGCCGCCGGTGACGAGCACGCGCTTGCCGCGAATGAACTTCTCGAGACGGCGCCGGTCGATCTGCACGGTCGGCCGCAGCAGGAGATCCTCGATCTCCAGGGGGGCCAGTTCCGCGTCCCGCATGCCTTCGCCCAGGCTCGTGACGCGGACGAGAGGCAGGCCGAGGCGGCGGGAGCGGGCCAGCAGCATGTCCGGATGAGCCTCGGGCGTAAGGGCGCTCGGAGTCGCCACGAGACGCCGGATGATCTCGCCGCGCTCATGGAAATCCTGCACGACCTGATCGAGATCGGTGAAGGTGCCAAGGACCGGCACGCCGCGGATGTTCTGCCCGAGATCGTCCTCGCGGTAGGACAGGATGCCCATAGGGCGCATCTTCTTGACCGTTCCGGTCTCGATGGCGCGCAGGATCATCTCGATGTCGGTGCCCCGGCCCAGGAGCAGGGTCGGCGTGTTCCCGTTGCGGTCGAGAGTGTGGCGGGAGCGGGCATATTTGAAATAGCGGAACGCCAGGCGTGGTCCGCCCAGCAGAAACATCTGCACCAGCCAATAGAGGGCGATCGTGATCTTGCCGAAGAAGAAGGAGCCGAAGAGCTGGGGCGAGAGAACGATGTAGTCGACGACCAGGAGCGCTAGCGCCAGGACGGCGGAAGCCCGGAAAATATTGAAGAGGTCCGGCAGGGAGGCGAAGCGCCACTTGGACCGGTAGAGATGGAAGAACCAATAGACGATGCTGGCGAAGACGATGAAGAACGGCAGGAAGGCGGGCAGATAGACCAAGCGGTCTCCCAGATGCGGCCCCTCGAAGCGGACGACGAACGTCGCGATGACCGCTACGCCCGTCATCACGAGGTCGTGCACGACGATAAGCGCTTTCTTGAAACCCTGCCGATTCATTGTCCTGCCATCAGTTGAAGTGGGGGTATCATTCCAGCCCGTCTCTTTGTCAATGTAAGACTATCACGTTTTTTCGGGTCTCGGGCCCGCCTGCCCCGTTCCCGGAAGTGGACGGTCCGCCACCACGATGAGGTAGCCTCCATCGTGAGAGACATGGGCCTGAATGCCGAAATGGTCGGCAAGTCCCTCCTCGGTCAAAACCTCCTCCGGCGGCCCCGAAGCGACGACCTTTCCCCGGTTCAGAAGGATGATCTCATCGGCAAAGCGCGCAGCCAAGGTCAGATCGTGCATGATGACGGCGGCCGTTCGGCCGGCCCGCGCCTGGCCCTTCAGCACGTCCAGCACGACGAGCTGATGGCGCGGATCGAGCGCCGCGACGGGCTCGTCGGCCAGGAGCGCCGGCGCCTGCGTCGCCAGGGCCCGGGCCAGAAGCACGCGCGCGCGCTCGCCGCCCGACAGTTCCGTCGCAGCCCGGTCCTCGAAACCTTCAAGGTCCACCGCATGAAGGGCTGCGGCGACCGCCGCGCGCCCGGAGGCGGACAGGCTGCCGGGCTTCTCGCCATGCGGCAGACGGCCGAGGGCGACCACTTCGGCGACGGGCAGCGGCCAGGCGATGCTGCCGCCCTGCGGCAGATAGGCGATCAAGCGCGCCCGCTCCCCGGCCTTCATGCGGGCGACCGGCCGCCCGTCGAGGATCACCTGCCCGCCGCCGGGCTCCAGGAGGCCTGCGAGCGCGCGCATCAGGGTCGTCTTGCCCGCGCCGTTCGGACCGACGATCACCGTGAGGCGGCCCGGGCGCAGGGTGAGATCGATGCCCGAGAGCGCACGCCGGCGGCCGAGATCGACGGAGAGGTTCCGGGCCTGGAGCTCGGTCATAGGGGCATCTCCGCGAGTTCCGCCTTGCGGCGGGCGATGACCCAGAGGAAGAACGGCACCCCGAGAATGGCCGTGAGGACCCCGACCTTGATCTCGGTCTGCGAGGGAATGAGGCGCACGGCGCAATCGGCGGCGAGCAGGAGCGCCGCGCCCACGAGACCGGACGGCAGGAGGGTCCGGGCCGGGTCGTATCCCACGAAGGGGCGGATCAGGTGAGGCGCGACAAGGCCCACGAAGCCGATCGATCCCGCCACCGCCACCGAGGCTCCCGTGCCGATGGCTGCTCCTGCCACCAGGAGCAGCCGCAGGCGCGTCACGTCCGCGCCCAGGCTGCGTGCGGTCTCCTCCCCCAGGGCCAGCGCCCGAAGGCCGTTCGAGGCAGACAGGACGAGCGCCGACGCCACGAGGATGAAGGGCGCCGCGAGCCAGACATGCGTGATCGAGCGATCCTCGAAGGAGCCCAGGAGCCAGAACACGATTTCGGTGACCGCGAAGGGATTGGGCGAGAGGCTGATGGCGAGGGAGGTTCCCGCCCCCGCGAGGCTCCCGATCGCCAGGCCCGACAGGACGAGCACCGCCACGGTGGCCCGGCGCCCCGCGACCGCCACCACGAGCGCCACCGAGGCGAGTGCGCCCAGGATCGCCGCGAACGGCAGCGCCCAGGACAGGGCGCCGACGAACCCGGAATAGATCACCAGCACCGCCCCGAAGGCGGCCGCCTGCGGCGCGCCGAACACGGCCGTATCGGCGAGGGGGTTGCGGAGCAGCCCCTGCAGCCCCGCTCCGGTCAGCCCGAAGATCCAGCCGATCAGGAGGGCGAGCAGCGTCCGCGGCAGGCGGATGTCGCGCACCACGATGGTCACACTGCCCTGATCGGAGGCGAGCGCCGTCAGGGCCCGGACGGGCGAGATCGGGGCCGGCCCGATGACGAGGGAAGCGATGCTCAAGCCCGCGACGAGGAGCATGAGGCCGAGGATGAGGGGCAGCCGGGACGGACGCATGAACCGATTGATGTTGTCCCGTTCGGGATAGCAACAGCGCCGCCGGGTGTCACCTGCATGTTACAGGTTCAATCCCGATGCCCTTCCGTGATACGAACGCATCCACGCCACCGCGCATTGCTTGAGGGACCGGCATGAACCGTCTGTTCGCGAACCTGCCCACCACCGTCTTCGAAGTCATGTCGAGCCTGGCCCGGGAAACCGGCGCGATCAATCTCGGCCAGGGCTTCCCTGACGATCCGGGGCCGGAGGACGTGCGGCGCGCGGCCGCCGACGCGGTGCTCGACGGCTACAACCAATATCCCTCGATGATGGGAATCCCGGAGCTGCGCGCGGCGATCGCGGCGCATTACCGGCACTGGCAGGGCCTGGACCTCGACGCGAATACGGAGGTGATGGTGACGTCCGGCGCCACCGAGGCGCTCGCCGGCGCGATTCTCGGGATCGTGGAGCCCGGCGACGAGGTGGTGCTCTTCGAGCCCATGTATGACGCCTATCTGCCGCTGGTGCGGCTTGCCGGCGGCGTGCCGAAATTCGTCACGCTCCAGCCGCCGCATTTCCGACTGACCGAGGAAGCCCTGTCGCGGGCCTTCTCGCCGAAGACGAAGGCGGTGGTGTTCAACAACCCGCTCAATCCATCGGCGACCGTGTTCTCGGACGAGGACCTGGCCCTGCTGGCGGAGTTCTGCCGAAGGTATGACGCCATCGCGATCTCGGACGAGGTGTGGGAGCATGTGGTGTTCGATGGCATCCGGCACCGGCCGATTCTGGGGCTCGACGGCATGCGCGAGCGTTCGGTGAAGATCGGCTCCGCCGGCAAGATCTTCAGCCTCACGGGCTGGAAGGTGGGCTTCGTGGCGGCGGCCCCTCACATCATGAAGGTGCTGGCGAAGTCCCATCAGTTCCTCACCTTCACGACCCCGCCGAACCTGCAATCCGCCGTGGCCTACGGCCTGGGCAAGGACGATGCTTATTTCGAGGGGATGCGGGCGAATTTCACCCGCAGCCGCGACCGCTTCACAGCGGGGCTGAAGACCCTCGGCTTCGACGTGATCCCGAGCCAGGGCACCTATTTTGTCAATATCGACATCTCGGGTCTCGGCGAGACCGACGACGTGGCCTTCTGCCGCCGGCTCGTGCTGGAGCACGGCGTCGCGGCCATTCCGGTTTCGGCATTCTACGCCGAGGGCGCGGTGAAGACCGTGGTGCGCTTCTGCTTCGCCAAGAAGGACCAGACCCTCGACGCCGGCCTCGAGCGGCTGGAGAAGGCGGTCAAGCGGGCGGCGTAAGGCTCTCCCTGGGTGTGGCGGGCGCCGAGGCCTCGCGTCTTCCGCCCCGGCCGCCTCATCAACAGTCCATCCCGAACGGCCTTGACGCGGGAGACATTAGGACTTCAAGTAAGCGCCTAGCCGAGCACGGCTTTTTCCCGCTTTTCTTAAGGAGTTCCCTCCCCTGATGATCCGTCTTCTCGCTTCGGTTGCTCTGGGCCTCGGCCTTGTCACCGCCGCCGCCGCCCAAGAGCGTGTGGTCAACGTCTATAACTGGTCCGACTATGTGGACCCCAAGGCGCTGGACGAGTTTACGAAGGAAACCGGCATCAAGGTGGTCTACGACACCTACGACAACAACGAGATCGTCGAGACGAAGCTGCTCGCCGGCAAGTCGGGCTACGACATCGTCGTGCCGTCGGGCCCGTTCGTGCAGCGCCTGATCGGCGCCAAGGTGTTCCAGAAGCTCGACAAGTCGAAGCTGCCGAACCTGTCGAACCAGTGGCCGGAAATCACGAAGAACCTCGCCGTATTCGATCCGGGCAATCAGTATGCCGTGAACTACATGTGGGGCACCACCGGCATCGGCCTGAACGTGAAGAAGGTGAAGGACATCCTCGGCGACATGCCGCTCAACACCTGGGATCTGGTGATGAAGCCGGAGATCGCCTCGAAGCTCAAGAGCTGCGGCATCTACATGCTGGATAGCCCCGAGGATCTCTTCCCCGGCGTGCTGGCCTATCTGGGGCTGAACCCCGATTCCAAGCGCACCGAGGATCTGAACAAGGCCGGCGACGCCCTGTTCCGCGTCCGCGGCAATATCCAGAAATTCCACTCCTCCGAATACATCAACGCGCTCGCCAACGGCGACATCTGCGTGGCGGTGGGCTATTCGGGCGACATGATCCAGGCCAAGACCCGGGCAGAGGAAGCCAAGAACGGCGTCGAGGTCGCCTACGTGATCCCGCGCGAAGGCGCCCTGATGTGGTTCGACAGCTTCGTGATCCCGGCCGATGCCAAGAACGTGGCCGAGGCGCACGAATTCATCAACTTCATGATGCGGCCCGAGATCGCCGCCCTGAACACGAACTACGTGTCCTATGCCTCGGGCAACCTGGCGGCCAAGCAGCATGTCGATCCGGCGATCCTCGACAATCCCGGCATCTATCCGGACGACGCCACCATGAAGCGCCTCTTCACCAACACGGCCTATGACGAGCGCTCGCAGCGCACCGTCACCCGCCTCTGGACCCGGGTGAAGACGGGCCGTTAATCGCCCGCTCAGGTTGAGCCTGCATTGTTGTTGCGCCCATCAAGCTCCGCCCCCGGGCGGAGCTTTTGTTTTCAGAAGGACCTTCGACAATGCGCCTCGCCCTTGCAACAGCCTTGGTTGCCGCTCTTGGCCTTGCCACCCCTGCTCTCGCCCAGAACACGCCTCCCCGCCAGCCGACCATCAGCGTTATGGGAACCGGCGACGCCGAACTGAAGCCGGACTTCGCCAATCTCTTTGTGAGCGTCGAGACCGAAGCGCCCACGGTGGCGCAAGCGTCTACCGCCAATAGCGCCGCCGCGGAGCGGGTGCTCGCGCGCATCCAGAGCCTCGGCATCAAGAGGGATGACATTCAGACGGCGAATTTCCAGGTGTTCAAGGTCGAGCCGCCGGTCGAGAAGATGAACGTTTCGAGGGATTCAAAGGATGCACTGAAGTTTCGCGCAACACACCAACTGCGTATCAAGACCCGTGATCTCGACAATGTCGGGAAACTCGCGGGCGAGATCCTGGCGAGCGGAGATATGACCTTCCAGTCCGTCTCGTTCGGCCTCGACCGCCAGGAAGAGGGCGGGGACAAGGCCCGGGAGGCGGCGGTGCGCGACGCCAGGCGCCAGGCCGAGGTCTATGCCGGCGCGGCGGGCGTGGCGCTGGGGCGCCTGATCGAGATCCGCGACGGCTCGGCCCAACCCTTCGAGCAACCCATGATGCGCATGCAGATGGCCGCCAAGGCGGCGGATTTCGTCCCGCTCGTGCCCCCGGCGACGATCCGCTACACCGCCAACGTGCAGCTTGTCTGGGAACTCGCCGAGCGTCCCTGAACCCGTTCACAGGGATGCTCCACTCCTTCAATTGCTCATCGTTTGAGCGGACCCGAAGGGCCATGTTCCTGAAAACCGGGTCCGCACGATGCGCTCGGATCCCCGCGCAGGCGGGGATGCCGCAAGAGGGCGAGGAGGTCGGGGCGTATCTGCGCAGGCAGCGTCAGGCAGCCCTGACGCTCCCGAGGAACCGGTGAATCTCGCGGCCGAGGCGCTCGGCCTGACTGTCCAGCGCGGCGGACAGATGCGCCACCGAGCGGGCGGCATCGAGGGAATGGACGGCCACGGTCTGCGTGGTCTCGATAGCCGAGGCTCCGTTTTGAGCTTCCGACGAGACCTGCGCGACGGAGCGCGCGATGTCGGAGACCGCCACAGTCTGCTGGCTCACGGTTCCCGCGACCGCGGACACGACGCCGGCGAGATCGTCCACGGAGGCCTGCACGGAGCCGAGCGCCACGAGCGTCGCGCGGGAGGCCGCCTGGACCGCCTCGATCTGCCGCGCGATCTCCTCGGTCGCCTTGGCGGTCTGGCCCGCCAGATCCTTCACCTCCGCGGCCACGACCGCGAAGCCCTTGCCGGCTTCGCCCGCGCGGGCCGCCTCGATGGTGGCGTTGAGCGCCAGGAGATTCGTCTGCGACGCGATGGAGCGGATGAGATCGGCCACCTGCCCGATATGGGATGTCGCCTCGGCCAGAACCGTCATGCTGCCGGAGGCACCCCGCGCCTCGGAGACGGCGCGCTGGGACGCTTCCGCCGAGGCGCTCGTCCGGGTCGCCACCTCGGCGAGCGATGCATCCAGCTCCTCTGCGGCGCTCGCCACCGTGGCGATGTTCTGCGACGTGCGCGAAGAGACGCTGCCGGCGACCTGCGCCTGCTGGGTCACCTGGTGGGCCGAGCCCTCCAGCTGCCCTGAGGCCGCGGCGAGATCGCCGGTCGCGCGGCGGACCTCCCCGAGGATCTCCTCCACGGAGGCGTCGAAGCTCGCGATCGCCTCGGCGATGGCCTGGGCGCGCCGGGTCTCGAAGGCGGCCTGCCCTTCCTGCTCCCGCGTGAGCCGCTCGCGCTCCTGGGCATTGTCGCGGAAGACCAGCACCGTTCGGGCCATCGCGCCGATTTCGTCGGAAGCGCCCGTGGAGGGCACGTCGATGCCGGCATCGCCGTCAGCCAGGCGCTGCATGGCCTGTTGGAGGCGAGTCAGCGGCAGGGAGATCGATCGTCCGACGAGGAAGTTGAGCGCGAGCCCCAGAAGCAGGGTGACGCCCATCCCCCAGAGGATCAGCGTGAATGTGCGCTGCTGCGAGGCCGTGAGGGCCTCGGCCGTCCGCTCCGCCTGGCCATGGACCTTCGTGAGGAGCCGTTCGAGGAACGGCACAAGCAGATCGAACTGACCTTTAAGGCGCTCGCCCTGGCCGGAGACCTGCTGCTCCAGCCCGGACCAGGCGTTGAAGGCCGTCCGGTAGGCTTCGCCGGCCTGCTCGATGGATGCTTTCTCGGCGGCGGCTCCTGCGGGAAGCTGCGCCAGGGCGCGCGTGAAGCGGCCCTGATCGACGTCGAAGGCGCCCAGAAGAGTCTCGTCCATGACGTGACGGACGCGGGCCTCCTGCCGGAACATGCCCAACGTGGCGGCCCATAAACGAAAAGCGGCCGCTTCACCGTTTCCGGTCAGCGGCCTGACGAGCTTTTCGAGATCATCCTCCGTGGAGAGAAGACGTCCCAGCGCTCCCTCGTTCACCCGGTAGCCGAGACTGCCGTAGAGTTTGTCGAGAGCCGCCCCCTGCTCGGCGAGATGGGTCGATTGCTGACCGAGCTCCTTGATCTCGTCCGCGATGAGCGCTGCCCCCGGTGCCGTGCCCATCGCCGCAAGCTCGGCGCTGAGCGCCTTCTGCTGCTCGAAGAAGGCTTGGCCGTGATGGCCCTGCCGGGTCGCGATCCAATCCTGGGCGACCGCCTTAAGGGCATCGGCGCGCCCGCGGAACTGATAGGCCTTTTCGGCCAGGGAGAAATAGGTCTGCTGCGTCTCGAGGGCCCTCTCCACCTCGCTTCGGCCGATCTGAAACACGGCGCCGATCACCGCGAAGCCCACCACCATGACGCCGCTCAGGGTTGCGACGCGCACCCTGACCGACGGCCAACGCAACCCAGCACGAGTCAGCATTGTCCGATTCTCCCCTCTGTTTATTGGAGAGGACAATAATCCGGCTAGCTTGCGCGAAGTTGTCGTCGGCGCGAGGCGTCAGGCGGCCTTCGGCAGCTCGGTCATGATGGCGTAGAGGGCCGCCGCATCCTTGGTGGCGCGCACCCGCTCGATGAGGCCGGGCTCGCGCAGCACCCGCGCCACGCGGGCCAGGGCCTTCAGATGGTCCGCTCCGGCACCCTCGGGTGCCAGGAGCAGGAAGAGCACGTCCACCTGCTGACCGTCGAGCGCCTCGAAATCGATCGGCTTCTCCAGCCGGGCGACCAGGCCGAAGATACGGGTCAGCCCCGGCAGCTTGCCGTGCGGAATGGCGATTCCCTCGCCGATCCCGGTGGAGCCGAGGCGCTCGCGCTGGAGAAGAGCCTCGTAGATGGCGCTCTCGGACAGGCTCGTGAGCTTGGCCGCATGGGAGGCCAGCTCCTGCAGAGCCTGCTTTTTGCCGCTCACGCGCAGGGCGGGCAGAACGGCCTGGGGGTCTAGGAAATCCAGCAAGGGCATCGATCACGCTGCGTTAAGGTGTGAAGCCATTATGACCATCCACCGTTCCAGGCAAAAACCAGGCCAGGACGGAGTACTCCCCGTCAAGGCTGAGCGGGCGGCGGATCGACCCAACCGATCGCCCCGTCGCCGCGGCGGTATACGACGTTAACGCGGCCGGTGCTAGCATGGATGAACACGAGAGCCGCGGCCCCGGTCAGATCGAGCTGCATCACGGCGTCGCTGACCGAGAAACGGTGGAGCGCCTTCGTGGTTTCCGCAATGACGACAGGATGATAGCTCCCCTCCTCGACGGCCTCGTCGGTGGGCGCCTCGAAGACGGCATAGGGTGCCTCCAGGCTGACATCCCGCTCGCTGCCCGGATTGGCGTGCTCTTTCAGTCGCTGTTTGTAGCGGCGCAGGCGCTTCTCGATGCGAATCGCCGACTGGTCGAAGCTCGCATAGGCGTCCTGAGCGGCCCCGGATGCCTCGATGGTGATGCCGGAAGTCAGATGCAGCACGCAATCGGTGCGAAATCCCGTGCCGTCCCGGGCGAAGGTGACATGGCCGGAATAGCCTCCATCGAAATATTTCGACATGGCGCCCGCCATGCGCGCCTCTACCTGGGATCGGAGCGCCTCACCGATATCGAGATTCTTTCCCGAAACCCTCAGCGACATGGCGAACTCCCTCTGTAAAGGCCCATTTGGATGGGACTGATTAAACGCATGATGACCCGAACCTGTGGCAAAGCAAGCACCTTCGAGCGTCACGATCTCCTGAAGTGGCTCCTCCTCCGGCGCTCGGCGGATGAGGGAATTCGCAGCAATTCCCTATATTTGGCGACCGTCCGCCGGGCCACGTCGATGCCTTCGGCCTTCAGGATCCGGGCCAGCGCCTGATCCGAGAGCTCCCGGTCAGGGGCCTCGGCCTCGATCAGCTGGCGGATGCGATGGCGCACGGCCCCGGCCGCATGCTCCCCCTCCCCCGTCGCCGCATTGAAGAAGAACCTCATGGGATGCGTGACCCCGCCAGCCCCGATGGCCTTGTTGGCCGTGACCCGGGACACCGTGGATTCGTGCAGGCCGACGGCCTCGGCGACACTTTTGAGGGTCATGGGGCGCAAGGCCGCGATCCCTTCGCGAAAGAACCCCTCCTGATGCCGGACGATCTCGGTCGCGACGGTCAGAATGGTCCGGGCCCGCTGGTCGAGGCTGCGGGTGAGCCAGCTCGCGCTCTGCAGGCACTCGGACAGGAAGGTCTTGTCCTCGCTTCTTCGCACCGCCTTGGCGACTTCGGCATAATAGCTCCGGTCGAGCAGGATGCGCGGGTGCGTGTCGGGGTTGAGCTCTACGACGAAGCTGCCGTCGGCAGCCGGCCGCACCAGCACGTCGGGCACGAGAATGTCGATGGGGGCCGCCGTGAAGGCAAGTCCGGGCTTGGGCTCCAGGCGGCGGATTTCGGCGAGCATGTCGATGAGGTCCTCCCGGTCCACGCCGCAGAGCGTCTGGAGGGCGGCGAAGTCTTGCCGGGCCACGAGATCGAGGCGCGAAAGCAGGATCTGCATGGCGGGATCGAGCCGGTTGCGCTCCTTGAGCTGGATTTCCAGGCATTCCCTCAGGCTTCGCGCCCCGATCCCGGACGGTTCGAAGGCCTGGATGAGCCGCAAGGCGGCCTCGGCCCACCCCAACGGGATGCCGAGCCTCTGCGCCACCTGCTCCAGGTCTTCGGTGAGATATCCCGCCTCGTCGAGGGCATGGATCAGGTATCGGCCGATCTCGCGCAGGGGAGGATCCGCGGAGCCGAGATCGAGCTGGGTTTCGAGGTATTCGGTCAGGCTCTGGGCGTGTGCCAGCGTCGCCTCGACCTCGGGTTTCAGCTCGGAATGGGGGGCGGAGCCGGGCGGGGACGCTCCCGCCACACTCTCCAACCTGCCTGGCGGCGGAGCCGGGATCATCCGTCCTGCGGAATCCGCGTATTTCCGCTTCGCGCGCTGGAAATCGGCGAGGCCCGGAGGCGGGGCATCTCCATGCATCTCGCTCGGCTGCAGGAGGGGATTGCGCTCGAGCTCCGCTTCCACATAGGCGGCCATTTCCGCTTGGGAAAGCTGCAGCAGCTTGATGGATTGCACGAGCTGGGGAGTCATCGTCAGGGACTGGCCCTGGCGCAGCTCAAGCCGTTGGATCGAACTCATCACGGCACCCAGCATAGGACAGGCACGATTTTTGACTTGCCCATCTCTTTTATCGCGAGAGGGGCCATACCGTCAAAAGGCAGTTCGCAAAAGGCAGTTCGTCCCGGCACGGCTCTTGTGGGGCCAGAGCTTGGTCAGAGCCGGAAATCCTCGCCCAGATAGAGGCGGCGCACATCCTCGTTGGCCACGATGGCGTCGGGCGCTCCCTCTGTGAGCACACGACCGGAATGGATGATGTAGGCGCGGTCGATGAGGCCCAGCGTCTCGCGCACGTTGTGATCGGTGATCAGCACGCCGAGGCCACGGCGGGTCAGGTGGCGCACGAGGTTCTGGATGTCGCCAACCGCGATTGGGTCGATGCCCGCGAAGGGCTCGTCGAGGAGCATGAAGGTGGGCTCCCCCGCGAGTGCCCGGGCGATCTCGCAGCGGCGGCGCTCGCCGCCCGACAGCGCGATGGACGGCGCCTTGCGCAGGCGCGTGATGTTGAACTCGTCGAGCAGCGCATCGAGCTTGCGCTCGCGTTCCTTGCGGCTCGGCTCCACGATCTCGAGCACCGCCCGGATGTTGTCTTCCACGCTCAGGCCACGGAAGATCGAGGCCTCCTGCGGCAGATAGCCGATCCCGAGGCGGGCGCGGCGGTACATGGGAAGGCCTGTCACGTCGTGCCCGTCGAGGCTGATGACGCCGCGATCTGCCTGCACGAGGCCGGTGATCATGTAGAAGATCGTGGTCTTGCCCGCGCCATTGGGGCCGAGCAGCCCCACCGCTTCGCCGGCGCGCACGTTCAGGCCCGCATCCTGCACCACCGTGCGGCCGCGATAGCTCTTCTGCAGACCTTTGACGGCCAGAATGCCCGGACCGCCGAAGACGCCCTTGTCCTCTGCACGTCCGGAGAGGTGCAGCGCCGGGCCTGTCGATGGGCGGGCCAGGGTCGACGAATCCGCCGGTACGGATGGAGCGCGGTTGAAAAGAGGTTTCACGAAAGATCCATCACCAGGAGGAGAAGGCCATTGGTTCCGGCCTGCCAGGAAATTACGGCTTAGGCTTGGCGTTGCCGGCCCCCGTGGGAGCCGGTCCGCCGCTGCCGGGAACGAACAGCGCCCGGACCCGGCCGCCGGGCTTGGTGTCGATGCTCGCGACGCCCGTGTTGATGTCGTAGACGACCCGCTCGCCGCGGGTCACGTTAGGGCCATCGCTCAGCGCGGCGTTGCCGTTGAGCAGGATCTTGTTGGCTCCCCGATCGAAAGTGGCATTGTCGCCGGTGGCGACCTGCGTCTTGGACACGATGGTGACGGGCCCCTTGCAATCGATCTTCTTGATCGCGCTCTCGCTCGGCCCCTGGGCCTGGGCGGCGGCGGACGGCTGCGAACCGCCTTCGCGGTTCTGCTCGTAGAACACGGTCATGGTGGTGCACTTCATGGTGCTCTCGCCCTGAACCGCCACCACGTCTCCGGAAAAGACCGCCCGGCCCTCCTTGTCGAACACGTCGAGCTTGTTGGCGTCGATCTTGATCGGCTCCTTGCTGGAACCGAAATTGCCGAAGCCCACCGCGCGCTCCTTCGAGGCTTGGGCCCAGGCGGCAGAAGCCGCCGGAACGAGAAGCGCAAGAGCAAGCGCGTGGCGTGCGAGACTCATCATGGACGAACACTTGTCGGTTGAGCCGCCGTGTGGCCGGCGGCGGGAGGAGAGACGGGAGCCGCGGAACCGGCCCCGGTCGGAGCCGGAGCCTCGGGCCCGGAGGACGACGATGGGGTGAAGGTGGTGCGGACCCGCCCCTTGAAGCTCAGAACCTTGCCGTTGTCGATGACCTTGAGACCCTCGGCCTCGATCCGGCCATTATCGCCGAGGAGCACGGTCACGGGCTCGTTGGACGTCACTCCCCCGGACTTGAAGTCCACGAAAGCGGAGCGCATCTGAACCTGCTGGCCCGCATCCGTCGCCACACGGACGCTCTGCTGCAGGTTCATCTGCTCCTTCTGGGTATCGAGCACGCCGATATCGGCCTCGAGCCGGGCGACGCTGCCCTTCTCGTCGGTGACGATGCGGGCCCTCAGATCCTTCAGTTCCACGAAATTGGGCTTGCGCACGTCCTGCGTGGCCGCGCTGGCCGTGACCTCGTAAGGCCGGTTGTCGTTCTTGAACCCGGTGAGCCTGGGGGATTCCATGGTCACGTTCGTGCCGTTGACCCCGATATGGTCGAAGCTCAGGTTCTCGATCTGGGCGAAGGGCTCCAGATACGCAACGAGAGCCACAGCCCCCATGGCCAGAACGGACCCTAAGGGGATCGCGACTTTGGCGAAGCGCACCCAGCGGGAATGGCGTCTGGCCTGTCGGAAGGCGCGCGCGCGCACAGCCGGCCTCGAGGCCGGGCCACTCTGCATCGTGGTCCCCTGGGTTCCCGCCACGTTTAATCCAATCCCTTCCGTCCCATCGCCCGGCGCCATGCCTATCGGGAATGGCGATGTTGTGACGGAGAAGGGTTTTATGCGGGAAAGTTTAAGTCTGCGTCAACTATGGGCGAAAATATCGGTATCGGGCCAGCCGAGCAGGTCGAGCTGGGCCCGGGTCGGCAGGAACGAGAAGCACTGATGGGCGATGCCGAGCCGGTTCTCCCGCTCCAGCCTCTGGTCGAGCTTCTCCTTGAGGGCATGGAGGTGCAGCACGTCGGAAGCCGCGTAATCGAGCTGGGCCGGGGTGAGAATGTCGGCTCCCCAGTCGGAGGATTGCTGCTGCTTGGACAATTCGACCCCGAGGAACTCCCGGACGAGGTCCTTCAGGCCATGCCGGTCCGTATAGGTGCGCACCAGCCTCGAAGCCACCTTGGTGCAATAAACCGGCCGCGGCATCACCCCGAAGGTGTGAAAAAGCACCGCCAGATCGAAGCGGGCATAATGGAAGATCTTGAGCACGCTCTCGTCCGCCAGGACGCGGATCAGAGTCTCGGGCGCCGGACCGTCCTTCAGGATCTGGACCACATCGGCATTCCCGTCGCCCTTCGAGATCTGGACCACGCAGAGCCGGTCCCGGTGCGGGTTGAGGCCGAGCGTTTCGGTGTCGATCGCGATCGCCGGACCGGGCTGATAATCCGCGGGCAGGTCGCCGCGGTGAAAGCGTGTCGTCATGGAAGGTAAGCCATCTGAGAAAGCCGTCTAAATCCGGCTCTAAACCATCGCGTGACAAAGGGGAATCCGCTTTTGGGCTCACGCCGGCGCCCGCTTTTCAGCAAGTACAGCCTTCGCGGCGGCGGCCGGGCCGCCTTTTTAGCCCCAAGGCCCTGTGGGAACGGGGGCTTCGGATGCATCGGCGTGTCGCACGGCCAGGACAGGCGCCCGAACGACGCCTTCGGGTCCAGCCCGGGCTACCCTATCGATCCAGGCCATCCGGCATGGCGGGTAATTGCCGTTGGGACAGGACCTCATCGAGAGCCGCCGCCAGTGTCTCCCGGCTGACCGGCTTCTCGAGCCAGATCACGCCCTGCAACTCGGACGGGCCGTGGCTCGCCGCAGGCAGGCCGGAATAGATCACGAAGGGAATTCCCCGGCTCTTCAAGGCGCGGGCGATCTCCACCGATGTGCCGTCCTTGAGCATGACGTCGAGAAGCGCGACATCCGGCGTCTCGGTCTTGAGCCAGCTCATGGCCTGAGCATTGCTCATGAACGGTCCTTCCACCCTGAAGCCGGCATCTTCGAGGAACGCTTCGAGCGACATGCCGATCAGGGCCTGGTCTTCAACGATCATGCAGCGGGTCAGCGTCATGGGGTCTGCATACCTGTCAGGCGTGTCACCGGGACCGCAACGAGCCCGTAAGGCGATGGGCTAGGACCCGGATCGGGCGAATCATGGCTCCGCGGCCCGAGATCGAATTTCGGCGAACCGCACCGAGATCTCATTCACTTATGTAATCTTCGGACACTTATGTAATCTTCGGACTTGGCAAAAGCTTAACTCTTCAGATGCGAAACTAAAGTCCGAATGGCGGTTGCATCATGAAAATGACTTCACCACACCATGGGACATGCTATGCATGTGAGGACTTGCCGCCTTCTTCGGACCTATTCGCCCGATGCACGCCTTCCATCAGAATGCAGTTGCGCTTCACATAAGTTAATGCGCCGTCCATCCAGGAGACGTCAGCTGTCAAATTCTGAGATCGGAAGGAACGCATGATGGCGGCCGAGACCCCCTTGAAGGCACAGATGCTCGCCGCCATTCCGCATCTGCGCGCCTTCGCGATCTCGCTTTGCGGCAACATCGACCGTGCCGACGATCTGGTGCAGGGCGCTCTTCTGAAGGGCCTAAGCAACCTCGACAAATTCCAGCCCGGCACCAGCATGCAGGCTTGGCTTTTCACGATCCTGCGCAACGATTTTCTCACGCAGGCCCGCCGCCGGAAGCGTGAGGTCGAGGATCCGGAAGGCGCATGGGCCGAAAGGGTCGCCGTCATGCCCGAACAAGGGTCGCGTCTCGACTTCGACGACATGCTGAAGGCGCTCAGCCAGCTCCCCCTCGACCAGCGCGAGGCGCTTCTGCTCGTGACGGCTGAAGGACTGACCTATGAGGACGCCGCGCGGATCTGCGGCACGAATATCGGGACGATCAAGAGCCGCATCAACCGCGCGCGCCGCCGGCTCGCCGAATTGATGAATTTCGACGCACAGGACGACCTCGGCCCCGACCGTCTCGTCAAGGCCGCGCTCTTCATGCATATATCGGCCTGACGCCGAACGCTCTCCGTCGGCAGGGCGCCCGGTAGACGGAACGCCCTGCCGCTCGAGCAGCAACGATGCGCTACAGCATCGGACGTGACATCGGACCCACATCCGATGCTGTAAGTCTATGGTTTTGTGAGCATCTTTCCGCGCAAAACCGGGTCCCACTTTTGCGCTCGATGCTCTAGGTTTCAAGCATCTTTGCACGCAAAACCGGGTCCACTTTTCGCACGATGCGCTAGGCCGCCTTGCTGTGCTCGATCTGCTGCGGCTGAGCCTTGCTGCCCGTGGCAATTTCGATCCGCCGGGGCTTCAGGGCTTCGGGCACCTCACGCTTCAGATCGACGGTCAGCAGGCCGTTCTCTAGGCTGGCGCCGGTCACCTTCACATGATCGGCGAGGTTGAAGGTCTGCCTGAAGGCGCGGGTCGCGATGCCATGATGCAGGTACTGCCTGCCCTCGTCCGAGCCCTTCTTCTGGCCCGACACGACAAGCTGGCTCTCTTTCTGGGTGATCTCGATCTCGTCGGTCGAGAAGCCTGCGACGGCCATGGTGATGACATACTGGTCCTCGCCCTTTTTCTCGATGTTGTAGGGCGGCCAGTTGGTCATGGTCTCGATCTGCGAGGATTGGTCGAGCAGATCGAACAATCGGTCGAAGCCGACCGTGGAACGATAGAGGGGAGAAAAGTCGAAAGCCGATCTCATAGCTACATCCTCCATATGAGCAACGTAACCACAAGGGCACCGGACACCGCCCGGCGCCCGTAGGACCAAGCCGGAAAGGCCTTGGCGATCATGATGTTGGGAATGCCGATCGGGCTTTTCAAGAGGGAGGGGCGGGCATTTTTGGGCGATGCGCTAATAGGCCTGTCGACGGCTCTCCCGATCGAGAAGGAAGAGGCGCATGTCCATGGGCAGAACGATGGTGCAGCGAAGTCCGTTCGGAGTGAAATCCAATGTCGCCTCGCCACCGAGCTCATAGCCCAGGGTGCGCTCGATCAGCTCGGTCCCGAACCCGTGCCTTCGTGGCCGGTCGTTGGCAAGGGGCACTCCCGTTTCGATCCATTGGAAGACGAGCCGCGGCTGGCCGCCCGCTGCGTCGATCATCCAGGCGACCTCGATACGGCCTTGGGGTGCCGCGAGCGCACCATATTTGACCGCGTTCGTGGCCAGCTCATGAATGGCGAGCGCCAGCGTCTCGGCGGCTTTCGGCTGAAGGCGCGTCTGTGGGCCGGAAATGCTCTTCACCTGCTCTCCCTCGTGGGCCGCAACGGCCCGCAGTTCGTCGGCCACGAGCATTTCGAGATCGAGCCCCGCCTTCGGATCGCGGGTGACGGCGGCCTGGACGCGGGCGAAGGCATCGATCCGGCCCTCGAGATGCATGGCGAAATCCTCCGCCGTCCCGCTGTTCGCCGCCGTCCGGCGCGCGATGGAGCGGATCACGCCGAGGGTATTTCTCACGCGGTGCTGGAGTTCCGCGAGCAGGAATTTCGTGTGCCGCTCGCTCGCCTTCAGGGCTTCCTCGTAAGCCCGGCGCTCGGTGACATCCTGGCCGATCTTGAGAAAGCCCTGCAGGCTGCCGTCCGGCCGGCGCAGGGCCGTGACGCCGCCATCGATGAAAACCCTTCGCCCGTCCTTGCGCAAGTGCCAGCGCCGGTTCGCCGCGTTGGCTCCTGTGCGGGCGACAGCGATCTCCTATTCCGGCTCGCCCGCCTCACGATCCTCGGGGGTGAAGATGAGCTCGCCGGAGCGGCCCAGGATCTCCTCGGCGCTCCAGCCGAACACCGCCTCCGCCCCCGGGAACCAATCGGTGACCCGATCCTGCGGATCGGTAATGAAAATCGCGTAATCATGGGCATTCTCGACGATCAGGCGGAGCCGCTCCTCGCTATCGCGAAGCGCGGCTTCCGACCGATTGCGCTCAGTGATGTTCGTGAAGAGCACCGCTACCCGCCGGCTTTCCGCTCCGCCGAGGCGAAAGACATTGAGGTCGAAGACGCGCCCGAGGATCGCCTCGGTTTCCTCGAAACGCACCGGCTCTCCGGTCTCGACCACACGGCCGTACATTTCTGCCCAGCGTGGGTTGGGCGTTCCCAGGATCTGCGTGGCCGTCCGCCCGACCGGATACGGCATTCCCGTATGCTTCATGAAAGCCGGGTTCACTTCCAGGAACAGGAAGTCGTTCCATCCTTTCGCGGCATCGCGCATGACTTCGACCACGGCATAGGCCTCGTCCATCGAGTTGAAGAGCGCGCGGTAACGATGCTCGCTTTCCCGCAACGCGCGCTCCGCGAGCACGCGATTTGTCTTCTCGATCAACGTCACGAGCACACCGGAAACGGTGCCCGTTTCGTTCCGGACCGGGCTGTAGGTCAGCGTGAACCAGGCATCCTCGAACCGGCCCGAACGGGTGACCGGATGGAACCCGTTCTCGAAGATGAGAGTCTCCCCGGCTCGGACCCGGCAGTAGATCGGTTCGTCGATGTGCCAGACTTCGGGCCGGCATTCGCAGGCCGCCTGCCCCAATCCTTGCGGGTGCTCGGCGCCCTTGAGGTCGCGATAGCCGTCGTTGTAGACCTGAATGAGCTGCGGCCCCCAGAGGGCAACCATGGGAAACGCGCCCGACAGCAGAAGATCGACGGTCGTCTTCAGGCTCTGCGGCCACGCCTCGATCGGTCCCAGCGGGGTCGATGCCCAGTCATAATCGCGGATGCGCTCCGCCATCTCGCCAGTGCCGGCGGGCCAAGGGGCTGGGGTGGGTCGAGGCTGTTCCATGTGCTTATCTCGGCCGATGGTTGGAGCCATGCCTCCATACGGTCAGGCTCTGTCGCATCTCATCCATCGTTGGCATCCAACTCGTATCCCTCACGGTCGAGGTGCAGGCAATTTCCGTTGAACAGGGCAACTTCCTGAAAGGCTTTCAGGTTCGGAATCGTAAGGGTCTTTCCCTTCAGGACGACGAGGTTCGAGGCCCGCAACTCCCGCGGCCTGCGGTTCACATGCGCTGTCGAGAGGCCGAGCGTCTTAAGGTAAGCTGCCATTGCCCGGGCGCCTCTTGCGGCGCGAAGCATAGAGGACCGGGAACGGCGCGCGATTAAGCTATGTTATTCGAAAAGGCGCGCAGGAGACTTATTCAAGCATGCGGAAGCTTCCGCGGTTTCGGGCGAGGAGGAATAGGCATGACGGATCCCGCCAACAAAGGAGCGCTCGCACGCTGCCGGGTTCTCGTGGTGGAGGATGAGTATTTCATCGCCGACGACATGGCGAAGGCGCTCGAGAAGCTCGGCGCGGAGGTCGTCGGTCTAGTGCCGAAGCGGGACAAGGCTCTCATGCTGCTCTCTTCGGGCGAAGGCATCGATGCCGCCGTTCTCGACATCAACCTGCGCGGCGAGGAGGTCTTCCCCGTTGCCGATGCCCTTGCGGAGCGCGGCATCCCGTTCGTCTTCGCGACCGGTTACGACCCGTCCTCGGTGCCTGTTGCCTATGCGGACGTGCCGCGCTGGGCAAAACCCTTTGATCCGGACGCGCTGGCCCAGACCCTGCCGGGAATCGTTCGGTGCGCATGAGGCGCGTACCATCCCACTGCATCCGACATGATATCGAACCCGCATCCGATGCAGTCAATCTACGGTCTCGAGCATCTCTTCACGCAAAACCGCTACCCACTTCCCACGTTCGATGCTCTGGGCGCCTCATACGTCGCGACCCGCATCATGATCCGTAATCGGCGGCAGAGCTTATGGGCGCGCCTCGGTGGGCGTGCCCGGAATCTATGATCGTGCGAGCGCCACGAGCATGGGACGAAGCTCATCCGGCCCCTGCAGCGGCTGCGGGAATGTCAGCCGCTGCAATTCGTCGCCCAAAGCCAGCTGCAATCCCTCGGGATCGATGCCGATCAGCCGCCACGCGCCTTCACGGGCGCCGCAGAGCTTCGTCGCATAATAGGCCACGGCTTCGGCGTGATCCTCGTTCATGTGCTCCACTGCGCCCGCCTCCAGCTCCGCGAAGCCGGGAAAGGCGGAAAGGTCGGTGAGCAGATCCTCCCTCGCCATGCGGTAGGCGCGGCCGAAACCGCCGTTGAGGCTGCCCGACGCGACGTTCAGGCGCCAGAAGGCGAAGTCGGGAAAGTCCACGTAAAGCGCGGCCTTGGGATGCTGCAGCAGGTAGCGGCGACGGATCTGCTGCGCCTTGTCCGAGCCGGGCTCGATCCGCTCGGCCCGAGCGAGCAGGGTAAGGCGCGGATGAGCCAGCGGGTCGCCCTTGCCGATCGCGGAGAGCAGCATGGAACAGCGCCCGTCCGCCGCAAGCAGGCGGGTGTGGACCGAGAGCTGGGAGGTGAGGATCACGGGCGAGCCGTCGAGATCGGTGCCCACCGCCACGAGGCTGGCGAAGGGCATGCCCTCGTCGGCGCCGTTCGTGGCGAGAGCGCCGGAACGCGCGGTGCGCATCAGCTTCTTGGCGAGATGCCGCGCCTCGTCATCCACTGGCAGGGTCGGATCTTTCTGCGTCATGCGGATGATCCTAGGCCCTGCTCCCGTTCGAGACAACCGGCGCGCAGCGCCTCGAACCGGACGAGCTGGTCTTCCTTGAGCGTGCGGTCCTCGTTGCGGCCGACGAAGATCTTGAACATCACCCCGCCCTCCTCGTTCACGAACTGCACGGAGCAGGAGCGCTTGCCGAAGAACGGGCGGTCGACGAAATAGATCGCGCGGCAGCGATCGATCCGCAGATGACCGCCGATGGGGCTGTCGCCGTGGATGTTGAAATAGCCGCGGCCGGACGTCCCCGGGGGCACGCGGCCCTTGCACTCGAACACACCGTCGCGGGTGTGGACCACGAAGGTGATGTCGCCCCAGGTGGTCAGATCCTCCCAGATCCTTTCGAAAAGCTTGCCCGGAGCACGCTCAGCCGCCTCCTGTCCGAGGCAATCGAGAACCTGCTGGAGCGGCACTCCGCGCGTCTCGGCGATCGTTTCGAGCACCCCGTCGGGCCGCGCCGCGAGGTCCTGCCGGATCAAAGCTTCCATGTCCTGTCCTGTCGCCACCGCGGTCACCGGGCTTCCGTCTTGGCCTGACGGATGGTCTGGAACACCTCGAAGCCCTCGAATTCCGGGTGCCCGAGGGTCAAGGGCTTGTTGTCGCCGGTGCTCGCCCGGGTATGCGACGCGCGAAACTGCTCGGAGCGCGTCCAGGCCTCGAAATGCGCCTTCGAGGCCCACAGGGTATGCGAGGAATAGAGCACGTGATCGTCGCGCTCCGGCCCGCGCAGCATGTGGAATTCGAGAAAGCCGTCGAGCTCGTGCAGGTGGCTCTCGCGGGACAGCCAACGCTGCTCGAAATCTGCGGTGACGTCTTTCAGGACCTTGAAGCGGTTCATGGCGATGAACATCGAGAACGATCTCCTTGGATCAGGTGAGGGAGTGGACATCAGCGGCTGGCGAATTTCACCGTGAGGCCGAACTTGGCCGTGAGGCCGGGGCTCGGCTCGCTGTTGAGATATTGGATGTATTGCCGGTCGAAGAGATTCTGGATCGTGATGTCGCCGCTGATGTTCTCGTCATAGCGATAGGACGCGAACAGATCGACGAGCCCGTAGCCTGCGGTCGGGTTCGTGACGTTCTTCTTGCTGGCATCGACGAATGTCAGGCGCGTGCCGACCGTGAGCTTGTCGTCGAACAGCCGCAAGCCGAGCGTGGTGCTGATGCGATTGGGAATGACGGAGTTCAACGGATCGCCCGTGATGTCGTTCTTGCCCTCCATCAGGGTGCCCGCGACCGTCACGAAACCTCCGCCCCAATCATACGCCGCTTCGAGCTCCGCGCCCTGCAGCCGGGCTCTCGCGATGTTCTGATACTGCTGATCCTGGATCCCGATGAGGCACAGATACGGAGCAAAGGCGCAGGCCTCGACCGGCATGCCCGGAACGACGGGCACGTTGTAGACCGGCCCCACCGCGACGGTGTCGATGAAATCGTCGATCCTGTTCTGGAACACGGAGATCTTGGCCCGGAATCGGTCGCCGGCCTTCCACACGTCGTCATACTGCAGGTTGACGCCGCCTTCGAGGTTACGCGAGACCTCGGGGCGGAGATAGGGGTTGGGCAGGATGTTGAAGATCGGGAACGGATGAGAACCCTGGATGAGGGTTTCCGTGATCGACGGCGCGCGATAGCCTTCCGCATAGGTGCCGTAGAACTCGATTCCCTTGACCGGCTCCACGCCGAGCGTGATCTTCGGGGACACACGCGAGCCGTCCGCGTTGATGCCGCCGCCGTTCAGCTCGTAGCTGTCGAAGCGCAGGGCGCCGATGGCTCGAAGCCAGGGTGTGAAGCGCACCTCGTCCTGCACGAAGCCACCGAACAGATTGCGCTCGCCTGACGGCGTGAACGCCGCGCCGTAGCCGCCCGCCCGATCGACCGTTTCGCCCCGGTCGCGCGCTCCGTCGATGCCGAGCGTCAGGGCATGTCCCCATCCGAAGGCCTCGAACCGCGAGGTGTTGCTGATGTCGAAGCCGAGGGTCGCCATGCTATAGTCGAGGGGATCACCCGGCTCGACCCCGAGATAGCCGTAGGTGCTGCTCGGCGTCACGACCCGCTTATGATCGTCGGTCGTGGTGTAGTAACCCTTGACGCTCAGATCGAGCCAAGGGTTGTCGGGCCGGCTGAAGCGGTATCCGAGCGTGTAGGTATTGGCCGCGACATCGTTCCTGAAACGGGTTCCGACGCCCGTGTCGCCATTGTTCGTGAAGGAATAGTTCTGCAGAAGGGCGGAACCGCTCAAGGCATGGCCGTCCGCCGGGAAGAGGTTGAACTTGAACAGGCCCGACGTCAGCTCGGAATCGGAATCTCGGACCGTGTCGCCATTGCCGTCGCGATAATCGCCCGTATTGCGGTAAACGAATTGTCCGAACACATCCGCGGCCGTGCCGATGCGGGCGCCGGCCATGCTGTTGGTGACGAAGCCCGCCCCGTTCGTCCCGAGCCCGAGCCTCTGCACTGCCCCGTATCTCTCGTCGGGGTTCAGGATATCGTCGATGGTCCGAGTCCGGAAGGAGGCGACGCCGCCGATGGCGCCCGAGCCGTAGACGTTGGCCACCGGCCCGCGCACCACGTCCACCTGTCCGATCAGTTCAGGGTCGAGATAGAAGGTGCCGTTCGCGCCGTGGCCGCTCACCTGATAATCCTGCCGGGCTCCGTCGACGAGCACGTTCACGCGGCCGAAATCCTGCAGGCCGCGGATATTGATCGCCTGTCCGGGATCGGTGCCCGTCTCCTGCACGGCGACACCGGGCACGCCCTGAAGAACGTCGGAGATGCGGGAGGATTGCAGCAGGTCGATCTGGCGGCGCGTGACCACGCTCGATCCGGCCAGATCGTTGATCACTCTGTCCTCGGTCTTTCCGGACGTCACCGTGATCGTGTCGAGTTCCAGCGTGACGTCCTCGTTCGGCGCGGGCTGCGTCACGGGAACGCTTTGCGCGTGCGCGGTCTGACAGAGCGAGGCGCTCGCCAGAGGCGCGAGAACGAGAAGGGCAAGAGGTGAAGTAGACGCGCGAAGTCCTTCGCGCAGGAAGGTAATCATCCTGACGATCCCAGTCTTTAACCATGTTTTTTCTTGATGACTGGCTGGCTCGCGCGGAAACGAAATCACGCTGGCTGGCTATCGCCCCACCATCCGTCGGAAGAGGCTTTACATCCGATAGCCAAATCAAGTAACCGCGTCAATAGAGGCTCGCGTGTCGGCAGTTTTACATCATTCTAAACTGCGAATACATAATTTCGCCTCCGATTTTCTACTTTAGAACGCGTAAAAACTGGAGAACGCCGTGCATAACCCGCCCCCACCGAATTCCAAAGGCGACAGGTCGGTCCCGACGCGCGAAATCGACGTGGCGAGCCTGATCGGAACGGAACGCGAGGTGGTGCTGCTGCATCGCGGCGAACGCTACCGCCTGCGGGTCACGGCGAACGGCAAGCTCATTCTGACGAAGTAAGGATCGTGTCCATGCTCCTCGCCCGACCCCTCGCCCGACCCCTCGCCCGGACCCTCTCCCGCCGCGCTCTCATCGTCGGCCCCGCCGCGCTGCTCGTCGCGCATCGCGCCATGGCGGCGGCCTCCGCCCGCCGGATCGTCAGCGTCGGCGGCGCCGTGACCGAGATCGTCTACCGGCTCAGGCTGGACGCCGAGATCGTCGGCGTGGATTCCACCAGCCTGTATCCGCCGGAGGCTCTCGGGACGAAGGCGAATGTCGGCTATGTCCGCGCCCTCGGGGCCGAAGGTGTGCTGTCGCTCGCTCCCTCCCTCGTGCTCGCCCTGGAAGGAGCAGGCCCGCCCGATGCGCTGCGTCTGATCGAGCAGGCGGGCGTGCCGGTCGTGCGCGTTCCCGATCAGCCGAGCGCGGCGGGAATCGTCGCGCGCGTCACGGTGATCGCGCAGGCTCTCGACGTGCCAGAACGCGGCGCGGCCCTGACCCGGGAGATCGAAGAGGCCTTCGCGCAATTGGCGCAGGCGAAAGCCCGCGTGACGCGCCCCGCGCGGGCACTGTTCGTGCTTTCGCTTCAGAACGGCCGCCCCCTCGTCGGCGGACAGGGAACGACGGCGGATGCCATCCTGGCCCTCGCAGGGGCCACCAATGCCGCATCGTCGCTGAACGGCTGGAAGCCGATGTCCGATGAGGGGCTCATCGCGGCGGCGCCGGAAGCCATCGTCATGATGGACCAGGGTCCCGGCGGCGCGGCCCAGGATCCTTTCGCGTTCCCGGCCTTCGCCGCGACGCCCGCCGCCGGAACGCGCAGGCTCGTGGTGATGGATTCGCTCTATCTTCTCGGTTTCGGGCCGCGGACGCCTGCCGCCGCGCGCGATCTCATGGCGGCCCTGCATCCCGACCAGATCGGCAAGGCCGGACAGCCATGACAAGGCTCGCGATGGGCAGGAACGGCTTCACACCCTTACGGAACCGCGGCCCGCTGCTGATCACGGCGCTCGGCCTTCTGGTCGCTCTTGCGGGCATCGCGGCTCTGGGCGCGGGCGCGACCGGCGTTCCCTTTGCGCGCGTTGTCAGCATCGTCACCGGCATTGTCACCGGGCACTCCTCCGCGTCGACCGGCGAAGCGCTGATCATTCTGCAGGTGCGCCTGCCGCGTCTGCTGCTCGGGCTCCTGATCGGCGCGGCGCTCAGCAGTTCCGGCGCGCTCATGCAGGGCCTCTTTCGCAACCCCCTCGCCGATCCCGGCCTCGTGGGCGTTTCCGCGGGCGCGGCGCTCGCCGCCGCCGTCACGATCGTCGTCGGCGATACTCTGCTTGCGCCCGTGATCGGCCCGCTTCCGTTCAGCGCGCTTCCTGTCGGCGCCTTCGCGGGCGGTCTGATCACCACGCTGGGCCTCTATCTCGTCGCGACGCGCCAGGGGCGCACCTCGATCGCCGTGATGCTGCTCGCGGGCGTCGCCTTCGGCGCGTTGTCGGGGGCGCTCATGGGCTTCCTCGCCTATCTGAGCGACGACCGGCAGCTGCGCGATCTCTCGTTCTGGTCCCTCGGCTCGCTCAGCGGCGCCACATGGACCAAGGTCGCCGTGGCGGCCCCCCTGATCCTTCCGGTTCTTCTCCTCACGCCGTTCCTGGCGCGCGGCCTCAACGCGCTCGCCCTCGGAGAGGCGGAGGCCTTTCACCTGGGCGTGCCGGTGCAGCGGGTGAAGGCAGTGGCCATCCTGCTCGTGGCGGTGGCTGTCGGCGCGTCGGTGGCCTGCGCCGGCATGATCGGCTTTGTCGGCATCGTCGTGCCGCATATCCTGCGCCTCACGGCGGGCCCGGATCATCGTATGCTGCTGCCGGCCTCGGCGTTGCTCGGAGCCGCGTTGCTCGTGAGCGCCGATACGGTGGCGCGTACCGTCGCGGCGCCCGCGGAACTGCCGATCGGCATTCTCACCGCCGCCTTCGGGGCCCCGTTCTTCCTCTGGCTCCTGCTGCGCCGTCAGGGTGGGATCGTCCTGTGAGCGCGATCCTGGAAGCAAGAGCCGTCGCGTACGCGACAGGCGGGCGCGCCCTGATCGAAACCATCGACCTGTCGGTCGAGAGCGGGACGGTCGCGGTCATCGTCGGCCCCAACGGCGCGGGGAAATCCACCCTCCTGCGGGTCTTGTGCGGCGAGCTTTCTCCCACGCGGGGCGAGGTCCTGCTCGACGGACATCCGCTTCGTGCGATCCCGGCCTGGCGTCTCGCCCATCGACGGGCCGTCATGTCGCAGGCCTCGGAACTCGGCTTTCCCTTTTCGGCGTTCGAGGTCGCCCGGCTCGGCGTCGAAGGCATCGGGCGCGGCCTGAGTCGCGGCGACCGGCAGCGCATCGTCCTCGACGCCCTCGAACGGGCCGATGTGGCGCATCTCGCGCGCCGCAACTATCAGACGCTCTCGGGAGGCGAGCGGCAGCGGGTCCATTTCGCGCGGGTTCTGGCCCAGCTCGAAGCGGGCCGCACCGTCGAGACGCGGCAGGTGCTGTTTCTCGACGAACCCATCGCCAGCCTCGATCTCAAGCACCAGCTCGCGCTGCTGAGCGAGGCCGGAAAGCTTGCGCGGGAAGGCCGCACCGTCATCGCCGTGCTTCATGATCTTCAGCTTGCCGCCGGCATGGGCGACAGCCTGGTTCTCATGCAGGCGGGCCACCTCGTGGCGCACGGCCGGGCCGATGCGGTGCTGAGCCCCGACAGACTCTCCGACGTCTTCGGCGTGAGCCTGACCGCACCCAGCCTTCCTCAGCCCCCCTGGACGCTGGCACTCCGTCAGGAATGAGCGACAGCCTGCCGGACGTGAGCGGCTGAACCCGCTTGCGGCCGCAGAGCTTCGCGTCTTAACTCGCGCAGACTCGGAAATTCGTCGAGGGAATGCGAGGAAGTGATGGAGCTTCAACCGAGCGTGATCACGAGGATCAACGAGGCGCGTCGCGCCCTCGGCCTTCTCGATATCGAGGCCGTGCTGGCCCTGGCGGAGCGCGGCAACGTCATCCTGGATCCTTTCTCCACCCTGATTGGGGCGCATGCGCGGATCGGAACGGGAAACATGTTCTATCCCTGCGTGACCCTTCATGGTTCGGTCCCCGGCGCACTCCTCATCGGAGACGGCAACACGTTTCACTCAGGCACGTGGCTCGCCGCCGAAACCGGCACGATCACGATCGGCGACGGCAATCTGTTCGGAGAAGGCGGAGGCCTCACCGCGAAGGCCAACCGCCCGGGCGCGCGCATCGCCATCGGGGATCACGGCCGCTACCAGGGCGGCGCGTCGGTCTTCGGCGAGACCACCCTGGGATCGGGCAGCCAGCTCCTCGGCGCGATCACGGTCGACACCTGCTCTCTCGCCGCCGGCGGATCGTTCCGCGATCCCGATCCGGACTGCCGCGGCGCCCTCCTGAAAGGTCACGGCACCGCCCGCAATCTCCGCCTCGGCGCCGGGCAGGTCATTGCCGGGAGCGGCATCTTCCGGATGGAAGACGCAAAGCCGCAATCCTTCTTCCATCCGAAAGTCGCCCATCCATGAACGGCATCACAGACAACGCCTCCGTCAGCCTGGGCCTCGGCCTCGTTTCCATCGGCCGGGCGTGGGGTTATCGCGAGGGTCTTCCGCCGACGGAGGAGGACGCGCTTGCGCTCCTCCATCACGCGGTCTCGCAGGGCATCACGTTCTTCGACACGGCCCCCGCCTATGGCGCCAGCGAACGGATCTTCGGAACCTTCCTGAAGCGTCAGGGGGCGAAGGCACCGCACCTCACCGTCAGCACGAAGATGGGCGAGCACTGGAACGCGGCGGAGCAGAGTGCCTTCACGGATCATTCCTATGATGCCCTGTGCCGGAGCCTCGACCGGAGCCTGGAGCGGCTCGGGCGCATCGACCTCCTCCAGATCCATAAGGCGAGCGCAGCGGCGCTCGCATCGAAGGACGTGGAGCGGGCCATCGCCTATGCGCGCTCCAACGGCATCGACACCCTCGGCGCCAGCGTCAGCGATCTCGATGCGGCGCGTCTTGCCTCCACATCGGGAACCTATGCCGTCATCCAGCTTCCCTATTACCGGCTGTTCCCAACCATGGCGCCTGCCTTCGCAATGGCGCGGGCCGCGGGCATGAGCGTGCTGGTCAACCGCCCCTTCGGCATGGGCCGGCTGATCCCGGAGGAGGCCGGCGACAAGGCCTGCCATCTGAAGGAGGCCCTGGCCTTCATTCTGGAGCAACCCTTCAAGGGCGTCATTCTGACGGGAACGCGGTCGCCCCGGCATCTCGACGAATCCCTTGCGGCCTTCCGGATGGCCCGCGATGGCGAAAGCGCCAGAACAGGGTGAACGATAGGGCAATGCATGGAGCCCTCTGCGGTCCCGCATGAGGGAACAGCGGGGAATCGAGGCGTGTTTCCTTCATCTCCGGAAGAACCCGTCAGGACCCTGACCCATGAAAGCCCTTCTTGTCTCCCTTTTCGCCGCGAGCCTATCGAGCAGCGTCATGGCACAGCCGGCCGCCACAACGCTGAGCATGACATGCAATCAGGCCAGACAGCTCGTCGCGGCTCAAGGAGCGGTCGTTCTGCATACAGGGCCCACGACCTACGACCGCTATGTTCGGGATTCCAGCTTCTGCCTGCGTCCGTTCGTGCTCCGGCCCGCCTGGGTCAGAACCGCAGATGTCGCCCAGTGCCCCATCGGGGGAGTCTGCCGCTCGGCGGACACCGAATCCGGGAATTAGCAACCGGGAAGGTCTCACCGCGAATCTCGGTAGGCGGGGCGCTCCTGAAGCCTGAGTTTTTCCGGAGCGAGGTCGTCTCGGACGCCCCCCGAAGTCACGCATCCCAGGCTTTCACCGCATCCCAGGCTTTCACCGCATCCTAGGCTTTCACATGGCGCATCAGGTCCAGCTCTTCGGCTTTCTGCCCCTTGGATTCATCATCCTGAGCGTCGTCTGGCTCCCGGTTTTCCTGCGCAAGTTTCCCTTGAGCATGCCGATGCTCGCCGTCGCGTTCGGCTATGCCTTCTTCTTTTCCATGCCGGCGGGGCGCTTCTTCGCCACCTACAGCAAAACCGTGGAAGTCCTGCTGGAATTCGTCCTCGTCATTGCCGTCATGGGAGCGGGCCTGAAGATCGATCGCCCGTTCAGCCTGACGACCTGGTCGAGCACCTGGCGGACGCTCGGACTCGGCATGCCTCTGTCCATCGCTGCGATCGCCGTCTGCGGCCTGTGGCTTCTCGATCTTTCGCCCGCAGCCGCGATCTTGCTCGCGGGCATCCTCGCGCCGACCGATCCCGTTCTGGCGTCGAACGTTCAGGTCGGCCCGCCGGGAACCGGCGAGGAGGGAGAGGTTCGTTTCGCGCTGACATCCGAAGCGGGATTGAACGACGGTCTGGCCTATCCATTCGTGACTCTGGGCCTCATTCTTCGCGAAAGCACAGGAGACCTCGGGTCGTTCGAGCGCTGGTTTCTGTTTGATGATCTTTGGAAGATCGGCGCAGCCGTCGGTCTCGGATTCGCGATCGGCCGGGCCGTCACATGGATCAATCAGCATCTTCCGGAGCGGTTTCGACTCTCTCAGTCCAATAACGGTCTGGCTGCGGTCGGGGTCGCACTCCTCGTCTATGGTGCGGCGGAGATCATCTGGTGCTACGGGTTCGTGGCCGTTTTCGCGGCGGCATCGACGATCCGCAATACGACGAAGAATCTCAGTTACACCCGCGACGTTCACAGTTCGGCCGAACAGATCGAACAGCTCGTCTCGATCCTGATCCTGACCCTGTTCGGCGGCGCACTTGCCGAAGGGCTGATTTCCTCGCTCTCGGCAAGCGAGATCGTTTTTGCATTGCTGGTTCTCCTGCTTCTGCGCCCGCTCTCCATGCTGGCTGCATTCGCCGGTTCCGGACGCCCGATGCCGGTGCGACTCGCGATCGGTTTCTTCGGCATCAGGGGCCTCGGCTCGCTCTATTACACGGCCTATGCCATCAACCGGGGCCACGCGGCGGATCCGGAGCGCCTCTGGAGACTCACGGGCTTCATCGTGCTCCTTTCGGTCCTCGTCTACGGAATCAGCGCAGGTCCCGTCATGAACCTTCTCGACCGGCTCAGGAAGCGGCATGGCGAATGATCGTTCGTCCCGTCAGACATCCGGCATGAAGGGAATGAGAGCCAGTCCGCAGACGAACATGATCGATCCGAGCCAGAGGGGGACGGCCTCGACGATGAGGAGAGCCCGGGCCCATATCAGGCTCCATCCGGCGACAGTGAGCAGGATGGCGAGGGCCGTCACCCGATCGACCCGCCCGAGCCGGGACAGGAACCAGAGCCACAAAGCCCCCGGACCGGGGCGGCTGGTGCGGGCAGTTCCTTCTTCGACCTTGGGCATGATCGACCGTTCCTTCCCTCTCCAAGGGTTATGGCCATACCGGCGATGTCGCGCGCCTGCTCATTGCGCGGCTCCATGTTCGGCACGACGCTGTCGATTGCAGTCTCGGGCATGGCTCGATGAGACCATTGCCTTGCCCTCTTTCCCTGAAGCGCGTGGCCCATCGTTCCTGGCCGCCATCGGCTCCTGGCTGTTGTCCCGCCGCAGGATCGCGAGATCGGGTGCTGATGGGCCGGGTGGAATGGCGTCGGAGAAGGTCCGGTCGGCGCCGGAAAGAAACGAAAGCCGGCAGCAGAGCCCTCTCATGCCGAGAGCCTCGAAGTGCCTGGACGGCGCAAATTCCCGCATCTGCGCTCTCCTGTCGGGGTCGATGTATCGGGGCGAACGCCAAGCGCGGGTCTTCTCGCGGCCGTGTCCCACGCTTTGAAAATAAACCTTGCGGCAGGAGCATTGTTCCTGTCGAAAACGGATGAGCGGACAGCCGAGACTTGGCCCAAGCCTCTGCATCGTCGTCCGCGCAGGGCGTTTTGTCGTCTCTTGACCCGGGTCGTTCCTTGTCCAGATCCCTGCCGGGAGGTGCGGTCGATGAGCGATGCCGCGTTCGGACGGATCCTGCCGGTGGCCTGCGTGCTTCACGCGTCGGTCCTGGCACTGGTCCTATGGTTTGCGTGCGCCTCTGCGCAGGCCGGCGAAGGAGGACGCCCCACCATCGTGGAGGACCTTGAGAAGGGGTATGGCGGCTTCTTCGTTTTCACGACGGCCGATGGCCGGAACTACGACATCTTTCAGCGGATCGAGAGCAGCCAAGGACTTTCGGCGGACGCCAATATCGTCTGCATGATGAACGAGTGTCTTCTCGAAATCGCCGCGATGCCCCAATCCGCCGTTGCCCGATACAGCGACGAAACCAGCAATATCGGCGGGTTGCGCCGGCGTCTGAGCGGCATCCGCGATGCCTACTCGGCCATGCGAATGGCCTCACCCGACAACCGGCCCGCCACCATCGATGCCTGGCATGAATCCTTGATGCGCCTGACGCTTTGTCTCAAGACCGCCGAGGAGTGCCGGTAAACCGGGCGACGCCATCCCGGCCGTTCTCCCCTCCCCCATTCGGCTTGAGAGAAAGCGGGATCTATCGGGCGGCTCGATCGTTCTAACCAGAGGATCACTCCGGCCCGCGGGACCATTGTCGTCGCCGTGCACGGGGAGCCCCTCATGACTGCCGTGCCCATCGCCCGGTCTTTAGGCCCACGCCCAAGGTCCATCGCGCTGCCGGTGCTCGCCGGATGGCTCTTCGCGATCGCATGCGGCGGCACCGCCTTCGCCCAGGGACAGGAAAGCACCACCTCGACCCAGGCCCCGCATACGAGCCCGCATCCGGTTCCTCTTCTTTCCACGGAGGATGTGACTTCGGTGCCGTCCGGAAATCCCATTCAGGGCCAGCCGCTGCCGCAGGAGATGCGCCCGCGCGCGCCGGACGCCCTCGGCATGACGGGTCCCGTGGCGATCCCGCAGATCCAGCTCGCCTGCGATACCATTCAGGACGAAACGGCGCGGACCCGATGCGAGGGCCGCACCGGTCCCGCCGCGCCGCCGAAAGGGCTTTCCGAGTAGCGCATATCGACGTCCAGGCCGTTCCGACACGGAGCCGAGCATGAGCGAAATTTCCCGCCGCAACCTCTTCCGCGCAGCCGGCGTGCTCGGCGCAAGCGCCGCCATTCCGGCGGAGCTTCGGGCCGAGGCCCGGCAAAGCCGGCCCTCCCCTGCGGCGCGACAGCAGGCACATCCCAAGCCTGCCGCGCGCGCTCCCTACCGGTTCTTCAACACCCTCGAGGCTGCTTTCATCGAGGCCGCCGTCGACAGGCTGATCCCGCCCGATTCCCAATGGACCGGCGCCGTGGGAGCGGGCGTGCCGGGCTATATCGATCTTCAGCTCGCCGGTGCCTACGGGCAGGGTGCGCGCCTCTACCGGTCGGGCCCGTGGGATACGGGCCTGCCGAGCCAGGGCTATCAGCTCGCGCTGACGCCGGCGCAGCTCTACCGCACCGCCATCGCGAGCCTGGACCGGCAGCTGAAGCAGCACGTCTCCTCCGGCGCGAAGAACGCGCCCGCTTTTGCCCGCCTTAGCTCCGACGATCAGGACGGCGTGCTGCGTGATCTCGAAGCCGGCAAGATGGATCTGTCCGGCATTCCGTCGGCCGTGTTCTTCGAGACCCTTCTCGCCAACACGATCGAGGGTTTCTTCTCCGATCCCATGTATGGCGGCAACCGCGACATGGTGGGCTGGCGCATGATCGGTTTCCCCGGCGCCTATGCCACCTATCTCGGCATCTACACCAATCATGGCGAGCGCTTCACGCGCGAGCCGATGTCGATCGCACAATCGCCGCAAGAGCATCACCCCATGCCCGGAGGATTGCCTCCGTTCGACAGCGGAGTGCAACGCCGTGGCTAGAACCCTTCCTTCCGTCGATGTGGTGTTCGTCGGTATGGGCTTCACGGCCGCCATCATCGCCCGCGAACTCAAGGACAGCAGCGTCAAGATGGTGGGCCTGGAGCGGGGCCGGGCGCGCAACACCGTCCCGGACTTCCAAAGTCCGAGCATGCATGACGAACTCGCCTTCGCCGTGCGTCACGGTCTCATGCAGGATCTCTCCCAGGAGACCGTGACCTTCAGGAACACGCCGGACCAGAAGGCTCTGCCCATGCGCCAGCTCGGCTCGTTCCTGCCCGGAACCGATCTCGGCGGCGCGGGCGTGCACTGGAACGGGCAGACATTCCGGTTTCAGCCGGAAGACTTCCGGCTGCGCAGCCATCATGAGGAGCGCTACGGCCGCGACATCATCGCGGAGGAGCTGACGATCCAGGATTGGGGCCTCACCTACGAGGATCTCGAGCCGTATTACGACCGGTTCGAATATCTGCTCGGGGTCGGAGGCTATGCGGGCAATGTCGGCGGCGAGATCAGGCCCGGGGGCAATCCCTTCGAGGCCAAACGCAGCCGCGACTATCCGAATCCGCCGACGGCCCCCGCCTATCTCGGCGTGCTCTTCGCAAAAGCCGCGATGGAGCTCGGCTACAGCCCCTATCAGGTGCCCAGCTCCAACATGACGCGCGCCTACACCAATCCCGAAGGCGTGCGGCTCGAGCCCTGCATGGTGTGCGGTTACTGCGAGCGTTTCGGCTGCGAGCACTTCGCGAAATCGAGCCCCCAGACGACGCTGCTGCCGGTGGTGCTGCAGCAGCCGAATTTCGCGTTGCGCACGAACGCCCATGTGACGCGGGTCAACCTGACGCCGGACGGCAAGCACGCGACGGGCGTCACCTACATCGATCTCGCGACCGGGCAGGAGACCATCCAGCCCGCCGAGCTCGTGGTGCTTTCGGCTTTCGCTTTCCACAATCCGCGACTGATGCTGCTCTCCGGCATCGGCAAGTCTTACGACCCGTCCACGGGCGAGGGCAATGTCGGGCGCAACTATGCCTATCAGACCATGGGTTCCGTGTCGCTGTTCTACGACGAGGATGTCGAGCTCAACCAGTTCATGGGCGCGGGCGCGTTGGGCACCGTGATCTCCGATTACGTGAGCGACAATTTCGATCACTCGAAACTCGGCTTCATCGGCGGCGCCTATATCTGCGCCTACACCACGGGCGCGAGGCCGATCGAGTATCATCCCGTTCCGCCGGGAACGCCGCGATGGGGGCTCGCCTGGAAGCAGGCCGTCGCCCGGTACTACAACCATACGGGCGGCCTGCAGGTGCACGGTCAATCCTGCGCGCGGCGGACGAACTACGTCGATCTCGACCCCACCTACAAGGATGCGTTCGGCCAGCCGCTCCTGCGGATCACGTTCGATTTTCCCGAGAACGATCTGCGCATGTCCCATTATGTGACGGACCGCGCGGGGGAGATCGCCGAGCGCATGGGCGCATCCCAGGTCGTCGTCAATCCGCGCACCGCACCCTATTCGGTAGTGCCCTATCAGACCACCCACAACACGGGCGGAGCGATCATGGGAGCGGACCCGAAGACGAGCGCCTGCAACCGCTACGGACAAAGCTGGGACGTGCCGAACGTGTTCGTGACTGGCACGGCCCTGTTCCCGCAGAACGCGTCCTACAATCCAACCGACACGGTCGGAGCTCTCGCCTATTGGACGGCCGACGCGATCAAGACCCGCTATCTCTCCTCCCCTGCTCCGCTGGTGCAGCCATGAGACCGGTGCTCCTTGCCAGCGTCGCCGCGACGGCCTGCCTGTCGGTCGCGAGCGGTGCCCGCGCCCAGGCTCCGTCGGCTCCCGACTCGCAGCGCGGCGCCACTCTGGCCGCTCAAGGCAATCCGAACGGGGCCGCGCCCTGCAGCCAATGTCACGGCCAGTCCGGCGAAGGCAATCCGACCGGACCCTTCCCGCGGCTGACCGGCCAGTCGGCCGCCTATCTCTACAAGCAGCTGCAGAACTATACCGACGGATCGCGGCCCAGCGATATCATGACGCCGATCGCGCAGGCGCTCTCCGAGCAGGAAAGACTGGATGCGGCGGCCTATTACGCAGGGCTCCCGAGTCAATGGGCGGCTCCGAGCGAGCTGCGCCCCGAAGTGGCGAGGCGCGGGCGCGATCTTGCGCTGAGGGGCATTCCCTCCATCGGAAATGGCGAAGTCGGCGTGCAGGCCTGCGGCAATTGTCATGGACCGGATGGCATCGGGGAAACTCCCGTCTATCCCGAACTCGGCGGCCAATGGGCCGGGTATGCGTCGGGGCAGCTCTCGGCCTTCAAGTCGGGACTACGCAAGAACGACCTGTCCGCCGTCATGCGGGAGATCGCCGGCAAACTCAGCTCCGACGACATCGATGCGGTGTCGCGCTACTACGAAAGCATCCGCCCGCGCGAGACCACGCACTAATCCGTCGCTCGCGAGAAAGGGCTTGCGTAGGCCAGTGCATGTCCGTCCCGGATCGCCCAACGGATGGCCCAGAACCTATTCGCCAGGACCTATTCGCCGGGACCTATTCGGCCGCCATCGGCCGGCTTGCGCGTCGTCCATGCCTGTCCGCACGGGACAGGACGGCATGGTGCAGCCGGTCGAGGTGACGCACGGATTGCAGCGCCTCCAGCATGGGTCCGCAGATCAGCCGCTCTCCGCAGGGGTCGCGGTGGCACACCGGATCCCAGAGGCCCATCGGCGTCCAGATGTCGGGATCGTGCCATTCCGGCATGCCGAGGATCGGATAAAGACATACGCCCCGGATCGGAACACGTTCGCGCAGAAGAGCTTCCGATTCCTTCGCGACTTCGTGCAGCCATCGGCCCCGATTGTCGCCGATATGGCTGGTTTCCGTGATCATCATCTCTCCCCCGTAACGGTCGGAGACTGAACGAACGAGATCACTCAAGGACCAGCGCCGGGGATCGTCGTCGGCGAGCGGCGGGTTCACGCCGTCCTCTCGCGCGAGCCCGCCCCATTCCCACTGATTCGTCCAATAATAGTTGATGCCCACGACATCGAGATGCGCGCGGCTGCCGCCGAGTTCGGGTAGGAGCGTCCCGCACAGCATGTCCCAGCTCTGGAAGACGAGACGCTCGTTGAAGTCGCGCACCTCGTCTTCCAGCTGCGGGCGACCGGGAGGGCAGGCCACTCGGCACAGGGGATCGACATTGACCATGCGGGCCCCGGGACACGCGGCCCACAGGGCATCGATGCCCTCGATCGCGGCGCGCGCGAGCGCGACCTTCAGCTCCCAGCCGCGCCCTGTCACGTGAGGGGCAAAAAGCCCCTTCTCGCCCCCAGCATAGGCCATGAACGAGGGTTCGTTCACCGGCGTGAAGGCGCAGACGCCCTCCGTCCGTTCGGCGACGTAGCGACCGATGGCGTAGCAGTAATCGGCGAAACGCCCCGGAAAATCCTTGCCCAGGGGATCGAGCCCCTGCGGATAGCCGTAATGGAAGAGATCCCAGATCACCTCGACGCCATGGCGGCGCGCCGCCTCGACGAAAGGCTCGACCGTCGAAAAGTCGTATCGTCCCTTACCCCGATGCCCCTTGCCCCGATCGACAAGCGGCCACCGGATGGTCTCGCGCGCGCCATGAAGGCCGAGTGCCGAAAGCTGCCGGTAATCCTCGTCGACGGTTCTGTCGTGCCCCGTCGCGACGACCTGATCGAACCAGTGCCCATGACGGTTGTAGCCGGTCGATCCCTCGAAGCCGGCCAGAAAGAAGCTGCGAAACACCCTGCCGTCCCCCTTTTCCTCATCCCGACGCGGCTACGGGAGCCAAAGCGGAAGCCAGCATGCCGACGGCATCCGATCCGCCCTTCGCGAGATTTCGATAGGCCACCATTGCAGGCGTCGGCACCCGGCGCAGAGGATCCTCCTCGTCCGGAACGATGTCCCACAATCCCATCGGGGCCAGATGGTCCGTCACCGGGCGCCGCCCCTGGCGATAGGCCCAGGTGACGAGGGAGAACATCGGCCACCAGGTATATCCCACGAGCGGAATGCCCTCGGCGCGCAGCTGCCGCGTGGCCGCGACCGAACGCTCGAGCCAGTCGAGCCGACGGCGCAGGGAGCCCATGGATGCGGTCTCCGAGATCATCAGCGGGACCCCGTAACGCTCATGGTAGAGACGTCCGAGACGGGTGATGAGATCGGCGCCCGCGTAGGGCATGCGGATGCGAAAGCGCCCCCCGGCATCCCGCAGAAGCTTTTTCTGCGTGAACATCGGGTAGAGATTCATGCCGATGACCGGAAGCGGGACGGCGCGATCGCGAAACCAGGCGAGTTCGGTCTCGCGCGCGCCGTTCTTCAGGAGCCAGGACCACAGCGGATGATGCTCGTCGATCCGTCCCGAGACGAGGTCGAGGGCCAGGAAGACGATCTCCTGCCGAAGCCGGGCCTCGTTCTCGAAGAGGGGATCGTCCGTATCGAAGAGATCGGTGGCGTCGACGAAATAGGGGACGATCTCCGGATCGACCTCCTGCAGCGCCCTCACGGTCTCGACCATTCCCTTGGCGATCGCCAGCATCAGCGCCACGAAGCCGGGCCAGCTGCGCCGGAACGGCGGCCACCAGCCGAGGCGTCCGCAATACCAGCCCGTGATGCGGGGCTCGTTGAGCGGCGTGTACCAGGTGATGCGTCCGCGGAAGCGCTCCGCGAGGCGTGCCGCGTATTCGGCGACCAGCTTCGGATAATCGGGATGGAGAAATGCCCCTTTGATCCAGGACGGCAGACCGTAATGGACGAGATCGACCTGAGGCGCGATCCCAAGCTCGAGCAATCGCTCCAGGGTCTCGTCCGGAAATGTCCAGTCCCAGACGTCCGGCCGGGGCTGGATGCGATGCCAGGGAACCCCGTAGCGGGCGCACGGCACGCCGAGCTCGGCCACGAGGCCGAGATCGTCGTGCCATCGTTCGTAATGGCCGGTCAGCTCGTATTCGTCGAGCGTCCTGCCGGTCACGGGATGCGGCGCCGTGATGAAGGTGTCCTCGATGCCGGTGGACCACCAGAATGCGTCGGGCGCGGTCAAGCGGCGGAGTTGAGATCGTGACGGGAGCGCTTGGGTCATGCCGAGGCCGTCCCTTGGGCGTCAGTGCTTCCACTGCAGCACAGCGGTTGGGCCGCGGACGAACCTCGGCCGCATGTGATCCAGCTTGAGAAACGACTCCGGCGCGGGAAAGTTGCACCCGATCCGCCGTTCACGAACCTCCCTCGTCCTTACGCGTTGGTGGGCGACAGGAAGCCGTTCCCGGCGTTCAGCCGCAGGATCCAACCGCAGGCGAGGCGAGCCATGCCGAACCGGACTGTTTCCTCCCGACCGGCACAGCGGGCCGGTGCCGACCAGGAAGCCCCCGGCGGGGAGGATCGCAACAAGGAAACGGGGGATGGGACCGTGTTTGCGCGCAAGGCCGGCGCGGCCCCCGACGGGGCGGACCCGCAAGCGCCGCAGCCGAAGCCGCGCTGCCTGAATTTGACCACTCCCCCGGCCGACCATCGCACCATGAAGGGCCGGTACTGACGGCCCTCGGAAAGACCGAGCAGACGAGATGACTGAGACGATCTCCCCGGCCGATCTTCACCCCCGCCCGCATCTGCGCCGTGATCGCTGGACCGACCTGTGCGGCCCCTGGGGCTTTGCCTTCGACGACGCCGATCGAGGGCTTTTCGAGCACTGGTTCGACCGGGCCGAACCCTTCGACCGCGAGATCACGGTGCCCTTCCCGCCCGAGAGCGAGCGATCCGGCATCCACGAGACGGGTTTTCACCGGGTGGTCTGGTACCGTCGCGAAATCAGCCTTGGCGACGATGTCCGTCATGGCCGTCTCCTGCTCCACTTCGGAGCCGTCGACTTCAGGGCCATGGTCTGGGTCAACGGCCGCATGGCGGTCGAACATGTCGGCGGGCAGACCCCGTTCTCGGCGGATATCACCCCACTGCTCGTTCCCGGAGAGGTCCAGGTGATCACCGTGCGCGCGGAAGACGAACCGCGCGACCTGCAGCAGCCGCGCGGCAAGCAATATTGGGAGGAAGAGCCCGGCTACATCTGGTATCACCGCACGACCGGCATCTGGCAGCCGGTCTGGCTCGAACCGCTGCGGAAGGTGGCGATCGCGGAGATTCGCTGGACGCCCGATGTCGACCGGTTCGGCGTCAGGATGATTCTCAGACTGGACGGTCCGCCTCTCGAAGGCTGGCGCGTCCGCGTGCTGCTGAGGGGCGACCTGCCGACGCGCACGCTGGCCGACGACACCTGCCTCCTGTCCGGCCGTGAACTCCGGCGCGATCTCCTCCTCGACATCAACGACGCGGCAATCCGCCGTCGCCGCACGCTGCTCTGGGCGCCGGAGCATCCCAATCTCATCGAGGCCGCGATCGAGCTTCTTGACGATCGCGGCGCCGTCGTCGACCGGGTCGAGAGCTATTTCGGCCTGCGCCGGATCGAGGCCCGCGACGGCCGTTTCATCATCAACGGCATCCCGATCTTTCTGCGGCTGGTGCTGGCGCAGAACTACTGGCCCAGCTCCCTTCTCGCGGCTCCCGACGCCGATGCGCTCAAGCGCGAGGTGGAGCTTGCCCAATCGCTGGGCTTCAACGGCATCCGGATTCACCAGAAGATCGAGGATCCCCGGTTCCTCTACTGGTGCGACAGGCTCGGGATGCTGGTCTGGAGCGAAGCCGCCAACGCCTATGTCTATTCGGATCGCGCGGCCGAGATGCTGACGCGCGAGTGGCTCGAGGCCGTCAGGCGCGACTACAACCATCCCTCCATCATCACCTGGGTTCCCTTGAACGAGAGCTGGGGCGTGCCCGATCTCGATCGCTCGGCCCAGCAGCGCGACTTCGTGCGGGCGCTCTATCATCTCACCCGGGCGCTCGACCCGACGCGCCCCGTGATCGGCAATGACGGCTGGCAGCATGCCGTCGGCGACGTGTTCGGCGTGCACGATTACGCGCCCACGGGCGAGATGCTTCGCGAGCGCTACGCGGATCGCGAAACCATCGAGCGCACGTTCCGCCATGTGCGTCCGCATCACCATTCCCTGCTCGGAGAAGGGACCGAGATGACCGACGAACCGATCGTCATCAGCGAATTCGGCGGCCTCGGATTCGTGCCGCAGGCCAGCGAGGACTGGTTCGGCTACGGTCAGTTCGCCAGCCCCGAGGCGCTGCTCGAGCGTTACGAGGAGCTCGTCGATGCTCTTCTCGCGTCCACCGCCCTTGCGGGCTTCTGCTACACCCAGTTGACCGACACCGCGCAGGAGACCAACGGCCTGCTCACCGTCGACCGCGAGCCGAAATTCGATTCCGAGCGCCTGCGCGCCATCAACAGCCGTCCCTCGAAGGCGGTGCCGAGCGAAATCCTGGACATGTTGATCAAGCACGAGGTGGAACGGCGTCGGCGTGCGCGCGGCCAGAAATAATTCGCACTCCGCCGGAGCGTGCTTCCGGTTCCACCCATGCCGGTTCGGGCTCGGACGCCGGAGCCCTTTTGAACGCATGCGTCAGCCATGTGGAGAACCGGTCGAGATAGAGATAGATCACCGGCGTCGTGAACAGCGTCAGAGCCTGGCTGACCACCAGGCCGCCGACCATGGCGTATCCGAGCGGCTGCCGGATCTCGGCGCCGGTGCCTGCGCCGATCATCAGCGGCAGGCCGCTCAGGATCGCCGCCATCGTGGTCATCATGATGGGGCGAAACCGTAAGATGCAGGCCCTGCGGATCGCCTCCCTGGGCGAGAGCCCTTCCGCCCGCTCGGCTTCGATGGCGAAGTCGACGAGCATGATGCCGTTCTTCTTGACGATTCCGATCAGCAGAATGACGCCGATCAGCGCGATCAGGTTGAAGTCGATGTGGAAGAGCATCAGCGTCGCCAGCGCGCCGAGGCCCGCTGAGGGCAAGGTGGACAGGATCGTCAGGGGATGGATGTAGCTCTCGTACAGGACACCCAGAATGACATAGATGACCACGAGCGCGGCCGCGATCAGATACGGCGTGGACTGGGTCGATTGCTGAAAAGCCTGGGCGTTCCCCTGGAAATTTCCGATCAGCGCGCCCGGCGTTCCCAGCTCCTGACGGGCCCGGTCGATCGCCGCCGTCGCCTGCCCCAGGGCAATTCCTGGCGCCAGGTTGAAACTGAGGGTGACGGCCGGAAACTGACCCTGGTGGCTGACCGAGAGAGGAGCGACCGGACGCGTGGTCCACCGCGCCAGAACGGAGAGCGGCACCTGCTGGCCCGTCAGCGGCGAGCGCAGATAGATCTGCTCCAGCGTCTCCGGTTTGCTCTGCAGCTCGGGCAGGACCTCCAGGATGACATGATAGGAGTTGAGCTGCGTGAAGTATTGCGTCACCTGCCGCTGACCGAAGGCATCGTAGATCGTGTCGTCGATCAATTGCGGATCGAATCCGAAGCGGGATGCCTGATCCCTGTCGATTTCGAGGGTCAGCGTGCCTCCGTTCGTCTGCTGATCCGTCGCGACGTCCTGCAACTCCGGCAGCTGCTTGAACTTTTCGAGGAGCTTCGGAGCCCACTCGTCGAGTTCCGTGAGATTGGCGTCCTGAATCGTGTACTGGTACTGGGTTCGCGTCGAGCGCCCGCCGACATTGATGTCCTGAGCCGCCTGCAGGAACAGGGCCCCGCCCTGGACCTTCGCAAGCTGCGGACGCAGGCGGCCGATGATCTCCGCGGCGGAAGACTTCCGCTCCGGACGGGGCTTGAGTGCGATGAAGACGCGGCCGTTGTTGAGACTTTGCCCACCTCCCGAGCCGACGAACATGGCGACGGTCGCCACGTCGGGATCCTGGGCGATGATTCCGCCGAACGTCTGCTGGATCTGCGACATCTCACGGAACGACACGTTCTGGCTGGCCTCGGAAATGCCCGTGATGAGACCGGTGTCCTGCTGAGGGAAGAAGCCTTTCGGAATGATGACGTAGAGATAGACCGAGGCCGCCACCGTCGCGAAGAAGACGAGCACGGTCAGGATGGAATGCCTGAGGACCCAATCGAGCCCTCGCTCGTAGGCGCGCAAGATACCGTCGAATATCGCCTCCATCAGCATGTAGAGGCGGCCGTGGCGCGCGTGCTTCTCGTCCTTCAGGAAGCGCGAGGCCAGCATCGGCGCAAGCGTCAGGGACACGAGGGCGGAGATGGCGATGGTCATCGTCACCGTGACGGAGAATTCACGGAACAGGCGGCCGATCACGCCTCCCATGAGCAGGAGCGGGATGAAGACGGCCACGAGCGACAGGCTGATCGAGATGATCGTGAAACCGATCTCCCCGGCACCCGTGAGCGCCGCCTGCATGGGCGTCATGCCGCCTTCCAGATGACGGACGATATTCTCCGTCATGACGATCGCGTCGTCGACCACGAAGCCAACCGCGATCGTGAGCGCCATCAGGGACAGATTGTCGAGGCTGTAGCCCAGGATATACATCGTCGCGGCCGTTCCAAGGAGAGCCAGCGGGACCGTCACGCTTGGAATGATGGTCGCCCAGAGGCTCCTGAGGAACAGGAAGATCACCGTCACCACGAGGGCGATCGTCAGCAAAAGCGTCATCTGCACGTCCGACACCGAGGCGCGGATCGTCTGCGTGCGATCGCTCAGGATATCGACCTTGATGCTCGGCGGCAGCGCGGCCTGAAGGCGTGGCAGCGCGGCTTTGACGCGGTCGACGGTGTCAATGACGTTGGCGCCCGGCTGCTTGAACACGACCAGGAGAACCGCGCGGCGTCCGTTCGACCACGCGGCTTTCAGCGTATCCTCCGGGCCGTCCACGGCCTGTCCGATGTCACGGATCCGGATCGGCGCACCGTTGCGATACGCCACGATGACGTCGTTCCACTGCGCCGCAGCGGTCAGCTGGTCGTTGGTGTAGATCGTAAAGGACCGCGTCTGGCCGTTGATGCTGCCCTTGGGGCTGTCGACGGTGGATACGGCGATCTTGCCCCGCACATCCTCGAGGGAGAGGCCCTTCGCGGCCAGGCGGGCGGGATCGATCTGTACGCGAACGGCCGGCTTCTGCTCGCCCCCGATATTGACCTGCGCAATCCCCGGCATCTGGCTGATCTGCTGGGCCAGCTTCGTATCCGCGTTGTCGTCGACCTCGGAGAGGGGCAGCGTGTCCGAACCGACGCCGATGATCAGAATGGGCGCATCGGCAGGATTGACCTTGCGATAGACGGGGGCGTTCGGCAGGTTCTTCGGAAGCTGGCCGCTCGCCGCATTGATCCCGGCCTGAATATCCTGCGCGGCCGCGTCGATATTGCGATCGAGCTCGAACTGAACGGTGATCGCAGTCGTTCCGAGCGTGCTCGTCGAGGTAATCTGCGTGACGCCCGGAATCTGCGAAAATTGCCGTTCAAGCGGCTGCGCGACCGAGGACGCCATGGTTTGCGGGCTGGCCCCCGGAAGGGCCGCGCTCACCTGAATGGTGGGGAAATCCACCTGCGGCAAAGGCGCGACCGGCAGGAAGGGATAGGCGACGGCTCCCACGAAGAGAAGGCCCAGCATGAGGAGCGACGTCCCGATCGGCCTGCGGATGAAGGGACCGGATATGCCGCCGTGGCTGCGGGAGACGTCCGTTGTACCAGGGCCATGAGCCATGGGTAGCCTCGCTATTCGGTGGAGACGCTCTGAGTTTTCGCGTTCCCGGCGGGACCCGGCGCCTGCGGCGGCTGCCCCTCCGTCTTGCGGATCTTCGTTCCGGGCTGGAGCCGGTACTGACCTGACGTCACGACCTGATCGCCCTCGGAAAGGCCGCTTTCGATGACCGCAAGGCCCTGCGTGATCGGGCCGACGTCGACCCGTCGAAACTCAGCCGTGTCATCGGGCCGTACCACATAGACGGCAAGTCCCTGCTGAGTCCGCTGAATGGCGTCGGCCGGTACGGTGAGCGCATCAAGGGTCTCGAGAAGGGTCCGCATGGTCACGGATTGTCCGGGCCAGAGGGCCCGGTCCTTGTTTTCGAAGGTAGCCTTCAGCTTGATCGTGCCGCTCTCCTGATCGATTTCGTTGTTGATCAGCGTCAGCGTGCCCTGCGCCAGCACGGACTTGCTCCCTTGAGCCAGGGCTTGCACCGTCACCGGCCCCGCCGCCTGAGCCTTCTGAAGCGCGGGCAGACTCTGCTCCGGCAAGGTGTAGAGAACCGAAATCGGCTGGATCTGCGCGACGGTCACGATGCCGCCGGAATCCGTCGATCGGACGATGTTTCCCTGGTCGACGAGACGCAGACCCGTGCGTCCGGCGATGGGGGACCGGATCGTGGTGTAGCCGAGCTCTGTCCTGGCGTTGTCGATCTGAGCCTGATCGCCTTGGATCTGGGCCGTGAACTGGTTGACGGCGGCCTGCTGCGTGTCGACCTGCTGCTTGGACGCGAAGCTGCGCGTCGCCAGTTCGTTGTACCGGGCCAGATCGAGCTTGGCATTGGCCAGTTGCGCTTCATCCTGCGCCTTCTTGGCGACCGCCTGGTCGAGCATGGCCTGAAAAGGCCGAGGATCGATCTGGACGAGCAGGTCGCCCTCTTTCACCATCTGCCCCTCCTCGAAGGCGATCTTCTGAATCTCCCCATCGACGCGCGAGCGGACCGTGACGGTGTTGTAGGCCTGCACCGAGCCGAGACCGATGGTGTAGATGGGCACTTTGGAGTGGGCCGCAGCGGCGACCTGGACGGGCGCGGGAGGCAGATCCTGCCGCGCCGTATTCTGGCGCGATTGAGTCCGGTTGACGGCGATCCAGATTCCGTAAGCACCGGCAAGCAGAACACAGACGATGAGGAGGCGGATCGCCCCGCCAAAAAACTTGGACCGGCGCTGTAAAGGCTTCGTCATGCGCATATCCAATCACGCTGCCCAGCCTCAAGCTCAGCGCCGAACGGCACCTCTGAGAGAGCATCCTCGAACGAGGGCATATAGATTGTGGGCTGGATGCTACCAGGGAAGGAGGATCACACCTGCGTGACTCTCCCGCAGGCCGTCGGTCCGCGATGTCGCGCCCGGCGGTCTCCCGCTTCAGGACGCCGGAATCGGACCGGGAAGCGCCCGTCCGCGAGCATGACCGCGCCAAGCCTGACCGCGCCAAGCCTGACCACGCCAAGCCTGACCGCACATGGGCATGTGGCGATTATTCCGCCGCATCCGAGCGCGCTCTGGACATGGCAACGGCCAGAGCCTGCGCCAGATCCTGCTCGGTATAAGGCTTGACCAGCCGCACCGCGCGCGCCGAACCCGGCTCGGCCGGCAAGGCTTCGTCTCCGGTGGCGAAGACCACGCCCAGACCCGGACGAGCGTCCAACGCTCGCTGAGCCAGCTGAGTCCCGGGCAGGTCGGGAAGCCCGACATCGGTGACCAGGAGGTCGATGGATCGGGTTTCGAGCGCCCTCAGGGCCGATGCCGCATCCTGGGCCTGCAGCACCTCATGGCCGAGCTCGGTCAGGATCTCGGCCGTGCTGCTCCGGATCAGCTCATCGTCCTCGACCAGCAGAATGGTCCGGCCCATGACGTTCCCGGCCATGACGTTCCCGGCCATTCTCGCCTGAACTCCTGCCTGAGACGAGCGCGGCGATGCGGCGCGGTTGCGCTGCTGCTGGTTGGCCAGGACATGCCGGATCTTGCGGGCGAGATCCTCCCGCGAATACGGCTTCGGCAGGAGTTCCACGCCGGGATCGAGGCGGCCGCCGTGCACGATCGCGTTCTCGGTGTACCCTGAGGTGAACAGCACCGCGATGTGCGGCAGGCGCAGCCGTGCCTTGCGGGCCAGCTCCGGGCTGCGCAACGGTCCCGGCATGACCACGTCCGTGAACAGGAGATCGATGTCGAGCCCGCTCTCGATCACGTTCAGGGCGCTTGTCGCGTCGCGCGCCTTGAGCACGCGGTAGCCGAGATCCGACAGGAGCGCGACGGCGGTCTCGCGGACCTCGTCGTCGTCTTCCACCACGAGAATGGTCTCGGTTCCGCCCTGGACCGGCACGGTGCGAAGATCGGTGAGCACATCCTCCTGGCCATGCACCCTTGGCAGATAGATCTTCACGGTCGTGCCCTGGCCGACCTCGCTGTAGAGCTTGATGTGCCCGCCGGACTGCTTGACGAAGCCGTAGACCATCGACAGGCCCAGGCCGGTGCCTTTTCCTTCCGGCTTGGTGCTGAAGAAGGGATCGAACACCCGGTCCAGGATTTCGGGCGCAATGCCGCTGCCGGTATCGGTCACCGCCAGCAGCACGTACTGGCCGGCCCCCACGTCGTGCTGCAGGGCATAGCGATCGTCGAGCAGGGCGTTGCCGGCCTCGATGGTCAGGCGTCCGCGGCCGCCCATGGCGTCCCGGGCATTGATCGCCAGGTTCAGGATGGCGTTCTCGATCTGCCCCGGATCGACCTGGGTGTTCCACAATCCCCCCGAGACCACCGTCTCGATGTCGATCTCCTCGCCCAGCGCCCGGCGCAGCATGTCGTCCATGCCCTTGATGAAGCGACCGACATTGACGACCTTGGGCTCCAGCGGCTGGCGCCGGCCGAAGGCCAGGAGTTGGGCGGCGAGCTTGGAGCCGCGCGACACGCCGGCGAGCGCGTTCTGGACCCGCGCTTCGGCGCGGGCGTTGCCTGCGAGATCCTTGGTCAGGAGCTGCAGATTGCCGCTGATCACCTGGAGCAGGTTGTTGAAGTCGTGCGCCACGCCGCCGGTGAGCTGGCCCAGCGCCTCCATCTTCTGGGAGTTGCGCAGGTGCTCCTCGAGCTGCTTGCGTTCGGTGATATCGCGGCCCGCTGCGTAGAACTGGTCGCCTTCCGGCACGCAGAACCAGCTGAACCAGCGGTAAGCGCCGTCCTGCCTGCGGAGGCGGATATCGAAGTCGCGAACGATCTGGCCCTCCGCAATGCGGCCGAGCTGCGTTTCGAAGGCGCCCCAATCGTCCGGGTGAACCAGAGCATCGAACCGCTTGCCGACGAGTTCTTCGGTCTCATAGCCGAGCGCCTCCGCCCATGCCGGATTCAGGCTGCGGTAGCAGCCGTCGAAGCCGCAGAGCACGAAGAGGTCCTGGCTCATGCGCCAGACAAGATCGCGTTCGTAGGTGCGCTCCTTGACCTGCTGCTCAAGGGTTTCGTTCAGCTGGCGCAGCGCCTGTTCGGCGCGCATCTGGTGCGTGACGTCATGTCCCTCGGCGAAGATCCCCGAGACGGATCCGTCGGCCTCGACGATCGGCTGGTACACCAGGTTCACGAATCGCTTTTCGAGGGGGCCTCCGGGCTCGCGCTGGATATGGACCGGCATGTTGCGGCCGACGAACGGCTCGCCTGTCCGATAGACTTCGTCGAGAAGCTCGAAAAATCCCTGGCCCTCGATTTCGGGCAGCGCCGCTCGAACCGGAAGACCCGTGAGATCGCGGCTTCCGACGAGCAGCTGATAGGCCTCGTTCATGAACTCGAAGACGAGCTCCGGTCCCTGCAGGACGCACATGAATCCGGGGGCGCGCTGGAACAGCGCGCGCATGCGGTCGCGCTCGGCCGTCCGGAGCTCGACCTCGGATTCCAGCCGCGCATTGATGTCCTCGAGAGCCTTGGCGGCCTGCTGACGCATGCCCAGGGCCTCGGCCAGGGCCGCGGCCCGCCGATGCTCCGCCTCATAGGCCTCGGCGCTGGCGAGGCTCGACGAGACCTGCCCCGCCATGAGCTGCAGGAAGCCGAGATACTCGGAATCGAATGGCCGATGGGGATTGAGGCCGACGACCATGGCCCCGATCGGCGCCTCCTTGCCCTGTCCGATCAGCGGCACGACCACTGCCTGGGCCGGAGAACGGTTCCAGGGCCCCATGGGCAGATCCGCGAAACCGGACAGGTCGACCAAGGCTTCGGGCCGTTTGAGCGGCCAAAGGCTCGATGTGGCCGGATCGAGATAGCGGGGCGCAGTGGGGTGCCCGCCGAAGAAGCCGGTGGTGAAGGCGAGCTCGGCCGAGCCGTCGTCCTCGAAAAGATAGGTCAGGGTGAAGGGAAGATCCCACGAATTGGCCGCGAGGCCGGCCTGTGCGGCCTGCAGGACCGCCTTGCGGCTGTCGGCGGCCGCCAATCCGCTCGCGAGCACGCGCAGAGAACCGAGCCGGCGCTCGTTGATGACGCGGTCGGTATCTTCGGACACGGCGCAGAACACGCCGCCGACCCGCCCGTCCTCATCGAGCACGGGGCTGTAGGAGAAGGTGTGATAGGTCTCCTCCGGATAGCCATTGCGCTCCAGGATCAGCAGCAGGGCGCGATCGAATGTCGCCTCGCCGCGCTCATAGACCTCGCGCAGCCGAGGCGCGACATCGTCCCAGATCTCGGCCCAGAGCTCGCGGGTCGGCTTTGCCAGGGAATCCGGATGCTTGAGGCCGAGCGTCGGACGATACGCATCGTTATAGAGAAAGGCGATCTCCGGACCCCAGCCGAGCCACATTTCGAACCGCGACGTCAGCAGGATCCGCGTGGCGACCTTGAGTGCCTCCGGCCATTGCTCCGGCGGGCCCAGGGGCGTCCGGCTCCAATCCTTCGCCCGCATCAGCGTGGCCATCTCGCCATTGCCGACGAAGATTTCTGGTGTCCCGGACATAGGCTTCGACAAGGGCGACCCCTCCGCAATTCGCAAGACGCAGCGATATAAGAACCGAAAGCCTTCCGATCTAGGGTAAATATTCGCCATGCCCAGAGCGGGCCCGGTCACGGGAGCGTGGCGGGAACGGCGGGGCCCGACGGCCACCGCGGCCGGGACGATACGCGGCCATACAGATTCCGTTCAGGAAGGCCACTGTAGGTAGCTGTCTCGGCCATGGAGGTGAGCATGATGATCTGGGCGGCCGTTCCCATCCTGGTTCTCTCGGTCCTTGCCAGCGGACCCTTTCGCGACAGCCTCCCGGCCGTCGTCGAGAACATTGCCCAACTGACGGCGGTTCTCAGCCTCTTCGTTCTCGTCTGCCTGTTCGAGGACAGAGGGCACAACCGCGACAGCAGTCAATAAGGCGGCCTTCGGCCCGCCGATCGGAGACATTCCGGTCCGGACCCGATCAGACATCTCGAGACGCCCGGCCGTCGGGCGAACCCGCCTGGGATGAGCAAGACCGGAGGCCCGATATGTCGAGCCTCCTGGAGCTCCCGAAGGACGGTCTGAACCGCGCCGAGCCCTCCGTTCCTATGGCTGAGGTACTCCCCTCACGACATCCTCTGCCGCTTCATCACCTTGAAGATTCCAAAAGCAAAAGAGCCCGACGCATGCTTCGCTCGTGTATCACACGGGCGCCATCGCAACGGACCTCGATCACGGATATCAAACATTTAGTCCTCGATCAGGTAAGTGCCTGATTTACCTATAGCATTAATCCGTCCCTCAACGATCAGGCTCGGATATGCGCGTGACCCGGACGCCAAGAACGATTATCGTGCCGCCATGCTCATTCGCACCGCCCGCCCCGAAGACGCTCCCGCCGTCTGGTCAATCATCGAGCCGGTCATTCGCGCTGGCGAGACCTATACGCTTGACCGCGACATGACCGAGACGGACGCGCTGGCTTACTGGCTTGGCCCGGACAAGGAGACGTTCATAGCCGAGGAAGACGGGACGATCCTCGGCACCTACTACATGCGCCCGAACCAGGCAGGTGGTGGCAGTCACGTCTGCAACTGTGGCTTCATGACGAGTGCGGATGCGACTGGGCGTGGGGTGGCGAGGCGGATGTGCGAGCACGCGTTGGCGCACGCCCGCTCGCGCGGTTACCAGGGTATGCAGTTCAACTTCGTGGTGAGCACGAACGAGCGGGCGGTACGCCTCTGGCAAAAGCTCGGCTTTGAGATCGTCGGTCGGCTCCCTCTGGCCTTTCACCATCCGGTCCACGGCTACGTCGATGCGTTGGTGATGTTCCAGGCGCTTTGAGAACCGCTCCGCGCACGCATACAGCCCCGTCTCGCGCAACCATCCTTCGCTGAACCCCAGGGAGGGGCTCGAACCGCTTAAAGCACCGGTCTCAAGGTCACGGTAACGAGCCGGCAGGCGGCTTCGGCAGGGTGTGGAGCTGATGTTCTACTGCTATCATAGCAATCCCATCGGAGACATGTTGTGCTTTCAGGCATCGCCTTAGACCTTCTCGCGATCTCGGTTGGGACTCTTGGAATGTTGTGCCTGCTGGTTACTCTGTTCGGTCGGACGCCGCCAATCGTACCCTTTCAGGAACCGTTCGAGGCCGATGAAGCGGATGCCGCAGGCACTGACCCGAGGCCACCGTTCATCCCCATGCCCACCGATCTCAACACGCATGCTGAGATGGTCTCTTGGATGACGCGGGATCTTCCCAGCTTGATCGAAGAAGCGTCCAGGCGACCACACGACCACTGATCGGCCCGCACTTCCATGGCCCGTTACGGTGGGTCGCCCGGAACCGCTTGAGGGCAGCGTCAGCGATGGCGTGAAGGCGCTTGGCCTCATTGGGACCTCGCGTCTGGAGCGACATCTGGACCATGTCACCCACCGTCACCGAGACAAGCCCGTCCGCGAGGGGGAGCGTAACTATCGAACCTTTGAGGTGGCTGAGTAGGGCTCGTGGGGTTCGCTGTCGGAGATGCAGGATACCGGACTTCGAATCCTTCCAAGGACAGGCCGTCGAAAACGCCATGTGTGAGATCCCTGTGAGAGTAGGGACCACCCAAGAGCCTTGAAACTAAGGGTTTGTTATCTTGTACGGAGTTGCGCCAACTGAAAAGTTGGTGCCCAGGAGAGGACTCGAACCTCCACGGCTTTCACCACTGGTACCTGAAACCAGCGCGTCTACCAATTCCGCCACCTGGGCATGCCTGTTCGGCGAGGGTTCGTTTAAGGTGCTTCTCGGGGTTCGTCAATCACTGAAAATGCATCCGATGCGCTTTCTTGGCGCGACGCCCCTTCACAGGGGGACGGCGTTTGACTAGAGACATGGCTCAATTCATGGCCAAGTCATTGATCGGCATATTCTTGACTGGCCTGTCCCTTGAGCGGTCAGATGCTTGTGACCAGGAGGATCTCATGATCGGCGCCCTTCGCACGCCTGAGCAGCAAATTGTCACGGTCTTCGGCGGATCGGGCTTTCTCGGCCGCTTCGTGGTCAGCCTCCTGGCCAAGCGCGGCTACCGCGTGCTGATTCCCACCCGCCAGCCGAATCTCGCGAACTTCCTGCCCATGGGCAAGGTCGGGCAGGTTCACCCGATCCAGGCCAATATCCGCAATCCCGATTCGATCCGCCATGCGGTGATGCGGGCCGATCACGTGGTCAATCTCACAGGCATCCTGCAGGAAGGCGGCCGCCAGACCTTCGAGTCGGTCCATGTGCAGGCCCCGCGCCTCATTGCCGAGGCCGCCGAAAAGGCAGTGTCCTTCACCCATGTCTCGGCTCTCGGCGCCGATGCCCATTCCGAATCGGCCTATGCCCGCTCCAAGGCGGCCGGCGAGGAGAACCTCCTGAAGGTTCGGCCGGACGCGGTGATTGTGCGTCCCTCCCTCCTGTTCGGACCGGGCGACAGCTCCTTCAACCGGTTCGCGTCGCTCGCCCGCATGCTGCCCGTGCTGCCGCTGCCGGGCGCCGACACCCGCTTTCAGCCGGTCTATGCGGGCGACGTGGCCGAGGCCATCGTGCGCGCGGTGGACGGCGCCGTGAGGCCGGGCACCTACGAGCTCGGCGGCCCCGAGATCCGCACCCTCCGCCAGATCATGGAGTTCGTCTGCACGGTGACCGAGCGCAAGCGCGCTATCATCCCGGTTTCCAATGCGGCCGCCCGCTTCCAGGGCATGGTCATGGGCGCGCTCGATATGGTCACCCTCGGCCTTCTGCCGGACGAGTTCGTCACCACCCGCGACCAGGCGATCCTGCTCGAAACGGACAACGTGGTGTCCCAGGCAGCCGTTGCGGAAGGCCGCACCCTCGAGGGCATGGGCGTGACGCCCACCACCATCGAGGCCATCGTGCCGTCCTATCTCGTGCGCTTCCGCAAGACCGGTCAGTTCGACCTCAAGCGCAACAACGCCGCCTCCGCGACGCCCGATCTGCTGGCGCCACGATCAGGAGGCGCGGCGTCCGACTTCCACCCGGAGCGGGCCTCCGGCCCGGCCGTCGGCCAGCCGTCGAGCCATTAGGGCCTTGTGCAGATGGACCATCATCGCCACGCCGAAGATCGGGGTGATGAGGTTCAGAACCGGCACGAGAACGAGACACGCCAGAACGACCCCCGCGCCGAGCACCGTCCCCCTGTGTTCGGCGCGCAGGCGCTTTGCGTCCTCCGGGCCCCAGAAGCGCCCCGCCGCCAGCTCGAAATATTCCCGGCTCAGCAGATAGGCGTTGGCGGCGAAGAACACGCCGATATTGATCCCGGGCACGAACAGCAGGAGCAGGGCGACGAGGTTGACCGCCAGCGACAGGGCGGCAAAGCGCAGGCCGTAGAGAAGGGCCTTGCCGAAGGGCAGCGGCTGCCCCGGCGGATCGGCCGGGTAGCTCCCGCGCTCCACCACCTCGGCCACGTCGTCGAGAAAATAGCCCGCCACGAGGGCGGACACGGCGGGAAGCAGATAAGCGAGCGCGACGAAGAGGCCGAAGCCCGCCAGGAAGACCGCAAGGGTATCGAGAAACGGATAGGCCTCGCTCAGGTGATGGCCGGTCAGGAAGATGTCGAGAAGATGCGTCAGGCCGAGCCAGACCAGCGCCAGCAGCGCGACGGTCAGGCCGATGGACTTCCACAGGATGCGCCGGAGCGCCGGGGAGAACACATCGCGGGCCGCCGCCAAAACCGTCTGAATCAACATGTCTCTGTTCGTCTTTCCTGAAGAGCCGCCTCGCAGGACGAGGCGTGGCCTTTACTTATGAACGGACCTCTCGGATCGCGAGAGGGCGCAGGAAAATGGAAACGATCCGTGCCGAGCGATAGTCTCTCCCCGTCTCATGTCCCGCAGGAGCCCGACGTGGTGATCGTCGGGGCGGGCAGCGCCGGCATCGCCGCCGCGCGACGCCTGCTCGCTTCGGGCCTCACCGTCACGGTGCTGGAGGCGCGGGACCGGATCGGCGGGCGCGCCGTCACGCGCGCCTTCCGCGGGCATCCGCTGGATCTCGGCGCCCATTGGCTTCACGCCGGGCCGATCAACCCGCTCGTCAAGCTGGGTGTGCGGCGGGGCGAACCCCTGCGCCGTGCCCCGACGGACGGGCATTTCTACGTGCGCGGAAAGCCCGCAGGCTGCCTCCGGTCCGCGGCCCTCGACCGCGCCTTCGCCATGGCCGACCGCGCCATGACCCAAGCCGCGAAGGGCCCGGAGGATCAGGCCGCCGCGAAGGCCCTGCCGCCCGGCATGGGCCCCCAGGGCCGGCGCGTCTTCGATATCCACGGCCTCGTCTCCGGACGGCCGCTCGGCGAGGTGAGTCTGCATGACTTCCCGAGCATGGAATATGCCGACAACCTGTTCATCGCGGGTGGCCTCGGGAGCTATGTGGCGCGGCTCGGCCGGGATCTGCCGGTCCGCCTGCGGAGTCCGGTTCACGCCATCGACTGGTCGGGCCATGGCGTGCGGGTCGCGACGTCCACCGGATCTCTTCGGGCGAAAGCCGTTATCGTCACCACGCCCATGGCAGTCCTGCAGGCAGACGTGATCCGGTTCGCGCCCGCCCTGCCGCACCGTATCGAGGAGGCGATCCACGGATTCCGTCAGGGCGTCTACGAGCACGTGATCCTGCACTGGCCGGATGCGCCCTTCAAAGGCCCCGACCGGCTCGCGACGCTGACCGGTACACGCCGTACGCCGCCGGGCCTTCTCACCCGGATCGACGATACGCCCTTTCATTTCTTCGAGCTCGATCAGCCCCATGCGGCGCGCTTCGACGGACGCGACGCCGATGCGCCCGCGCGCTTCGCCCGGGATGTTCTGGCCGAGCATTTCGGGGCACGCGCGATCCGCAATCTCAGCGTCCCGCATGCCACCGCCTGGCACAACGACCCCTGGGCGCGCGCCTCCTGGGCCGTGGTGCCGCCGGGTCTCGCGCCCATTCGTGATGCCTTGAAGGCTCCCGTGGCCGAGCGGATCTGGTTCGCGGGCGAGGGGCTGTCGCGCGCCCAATGGGGCACGGCGGGAGGGGCCTGGGAAGAAGGCGAGAGGGCGGCCGGCGAAATCATCGCCGCTCTGCGGTTTGCCTGGCCGCAAGTCGGGAGTCGCTCGTAGCGATGCTATATTATGTTATGTTAAATCGTGATCCTCATCCTGGCTCAGGAGGAGTGGACTGTGCTTTTTCAATTGTATCTGTTTCTGACGGATCTGCCCGATGCGGTCTATGTCGCTGCATTCGTTCTCGCGATCGTTGCGGCTTTCACAGCCCGCAGACGCCTGTCCGGTAAAGTCCTCTTGATCGGCGTGTTGACCGTTGTCGCAGCCTGGATTCCTCTTCTCCTGATCGGTGCAACCGGCCTGGGAGGAAGCAATCCGGTAGGATTGGGGCTGCTGGCTTGGATCGGAAGCGGGCTGGGCCTTGTCGTGATTGTCGTAGGCCTGGTCCTGCGCGTCTGGGAACTCATCAAGCCCGTTTAGGAAATCTGTCGGGCAAGGGCCGCCGCCCGGAAGCGGATCACCCGGCGCCTCAAGACCTCACGATGACGGCAATCCCGTATCCAGGCGCTTGCGCACCCAAGCGAGGGCCTCGCCCAGGGTCGGGAAGACGGACGGCCGGGACGTCATGAGGATGCTGCAAGGGCCGAACCCTGCCTCCAGGAACCAGCCGCCGGTGCGTCGGGGACTGCCCGCGTTCTCCTCCTCCGAGACCTTGGCGAAGACGGCCACGAGATCGTCGTCGGAAAAGACGAGCCGCCCTTCATGGCCGCCGCCGTCGCTCAGGACGGAGACGGGCTCGAGGCGGAGATTTAGTGCGGATGGTCCCGGCATTTATCGATGATCGTACTGAAGGTTGAGATAGGTCGGCGTGAACTCGCCCACCGCTTCCAGCCGCTCCCAATCGAGAATCGTCAGGGCGTCGCCCTGCCATCGGATAAGGCCTTCCTTGCGCAGCTCCTGCAGCACGCGGTTCACATGTACGGTGGAAAGTCCCAGCGTGTCGCCGAGTTCCGCCTGGGTGAGGGGCAGCTGGATCGTATCGCGGTCCGTGCGGCCGACGGCCTTGAGCCGCAGGAAGAGCTCGCACATGAAATGCGCCATGTGGGCCGTGGCCGACAGGCGCCCCATGGTGGTGAGCCATTCCCGGTGGATGGCGCCGTCGATGAGCGTGTTGAGCCACAACAGCCGCGTGAGATGCGGATGTTCGTCGGTGATTCTCTCGAGCGCCGCATGGGGCACCATGGCGACGCGGCAGGGGGTGAGCGCCAGCACGCCGTGATCCATGGCTTTCAAGAGGAAACTGTGGAGGTCGACGAAATCGCCGGCGACGTGGATGGCCGTGATCTGGCGCCGCCCGTTGGAGAAGATCTTGTAGCGGGCGGCAAATCCGTCGAGGAGCAGGTTGCTCTCGGACGGGGTGGCCCCCTCATGCACGATGTCCTCGTCGGCCTCGACCACCCGAATGCGCGAAATAGAATTTTCGAGAACCCGCTTCTCGTCGTCCGAGAGCCGGTCGCGCTGTTCGAGTTTGAGGACGAAGGGATTGGTGGTCATGAAGACTTTTCAGAAGGAATGGAAGTTCCTTCTGGCCGTTTCCGGCCAAGTCCCGCACTCACATATGTTATATGACAGAGGCTTCTCGGCGGTCCTCGGTCAAAGCATGCTCGGCAGCACCCGATCCGGCGGCCTGTGGCCATCGATGAAAGCCTTGATATTGACGATCACCTTCTCGCCCATGGCGATGCGGCCCTCGACGGTGGCCGAACCCATATGGGGCAGCAGCACCACCTTGCCCTGCTTGGCGAGCCGCACGAGGCGGGGATTGACGGCGGGCTCCTCCTCGAACACGTCGAGGCCCGCGCCCGCAATGGCTCCGGATTCGATGAGCTTGGTGAGCGCGCCCTCGTCGATGATCTCGCCGCGCGCTGTGTTCACGAGAATGGCGTCGGGCTTCATCAGCTTGAGGCGCCGGGCGGAGAGCAGGTGGTAGGTCGCGGGCGTGTGCGGGCAGTTGACGGACACGATGTCCATACGCGCCAGCATCTGGTCGAGGGATTCCCAATAGGTCGCCTCGAGCTCCGCCTCGATCTTCGGCGGCACGTGGCGGCGGTTGTGATAGTGGATCGAGAGGCCGAAGGCCCGGGCCCTGCGGGCGAGCGCCTGGCCGATACGGCCCATGCCGACGATGCCGAGCCGCTTGCCGGTGATGCGCCGGCCCAGCATCCAGGTCGGCGACCAGCCGGCCCATTCCCCGTCGGGGATCACCCTCGCGCCCTCCGGGATGCGGCGGGCGACAGCCAGGATGAGCGCCATGGTCATGTCCGCCGTGTCTTCCGTGAGCACCCCGGGCGTATTGGTGACGGTGATGCCCTTCGCGACGGCGGCCGGTACGTCGATATTGTCGACGCCGTTCCCGAAATTGGCGATCAGCTTGAGCTGGGGCCCTGCCTGCTCCAGCAGCGCGGCGTCGATCTCGTCCGTGATGGTGGGCACGAGCACGTCCGCCACGCGAATCGCCTCGGTCAGCTCCTCGCGGGCGAGAGGCTTGTCCTCGAGATTGAGGCGGGTGTCGAACAATTCGCGCAGCCGCGTTTCGACAACGTCCGGAAGGCGGCGGGTGACGACGACGACAGGTCTCTTTTTCATTGCTGCAGCAATCTCCCGCGTCAGAACGGCCCGGTTTTCGGGCGGGTTTTCACGGTCCCTTAACCCTGCTCCGGCCACAAAGGCGACGAGCCGCCGCGTGGCGGCTCAAGCCAAGCTTCTCTATCAGAGGCTTGGACAGACACAAAGTCGCCGAGAGAGTTTCCATGCGCAAGATCGCCGCCGTCATTGCCGCTTTCCTTCTCAGCGCAGTGTCGGCCGAGGCGCAGCAGCCGCCCGGCGGACGCCTCGGCACCGGCCTGCCGGTGCCGCGCTTCGTGAGCCTGAAGACCGACCGCGTGAACCTGCGCGAGGGTCCCTCCAAGGATCACCGGACGGCTTGGGTGTTCCAGCGCGCGGGCCTGCCTGTCGAGATCGTCGCCGAATACGAGACCTGGCGGCGCATCCGCGATTCGGAGGGTACCGAAGGCTGGGTTCTGCACTCCCTTCTGTCCGGACGGCGCACGGCCCTCGTCATGCCCTGGGCCAAGAAAGGCGAGGCGCCGATCGGCCTTCTCGACCGGCCGGATGACAAGGGAGGTGTCGTCGCCCAGATGCAGCCGGGCGTGATCACCAACGTAAAGGCCTGCGACGGCAAATGGTGCCGCGTCATGATCAGCATGGATCGCGCGCGGGACCTCGACGGCTACGTGCAGCAGGAGAAGCTCTGGGGCGTCTATCCCAACGAGCAGATCGAATAGGCTCCAAAGCGGCGCGCCTGGACCGCCTTTTCCGATTTATCAAGAATTCCCTGTCTTCAGTAATAGAGTATCATCTTTTGTCTCCGGATCCTGATGCATGTCCGTCAACTTAGGCTTCAAGCTCCTGCCGATCCTCGCGGCAATCCTCGGCGTCGCCTCCCTGGTGGTGCCGCGTTTTCTCAATATCTTCGTTGCGGTCTTCCTGATCGCCTATGCGCTGGTTCAGTACGGCTTCATCCGCTGAAGGAGCCTCAAAGGGCCCTCTGGCGCGCGAGGACACGTCCTCCGAACAGGTTGAGGGCGAGGCCCGCCAGGATCACCGCGCCGCCGAGGGCCTCGACGGGCTGCATCGCCTCGCCCAGGACGAGCGCGGAGCCGAGAATGCCCGCCACCGGCACGAGCAGGGCGAAGGGTGTCACGGTCGCGGCCGGGTGCCGGGAGAGCAGATAGGCCCAGACCCCGAAGGCGAAGACCGTGGTGGGATAGGCGAGATAGGCCACGGCGCCCCAGGTGCCTAGGTTCATGGCGGTCAGGGCGGAGGCGACCTGCGCGGGCCCGTCGAGCAGAAGCGACAACCCGAGCAGCGGCAGGGGCGCGACGAGGCTCGCCCAGACGATATAGCCGAGCATGTCGACCCGCCCCGCGCGCTTCGACACGATGTTCGCCACGGCCCAGGCGGCCGCGGCCGCCACCGTCATGAGAAACGGCCCGGCCCCGCTGCCGGACAGGCGCGGCACGGCGATGACGAGAAGGCCGCAGAAGCCGACGAGGCCGCCCGCGATCTGGTAAAGCCCGGGCCGCTCGTTCATGACGAGGGCCGCGAAGAGGATCGTGAAGAAGACCTGCGCCTGCATGACGAGAGAGGCGAGGCTCGCCGGCATGCCGAAGGCGATAGCGGCAAAAAGCAGCCCGAACTGCGCGACGCCGAGGAAGAAGCCGTAGGCCACCACGTTCCCGAGGGACGCCTTGGGGCGAGGAACGAAGAAGACCGCCGGAACGGCCGCGAAGAAGAAGCGCAGGGCACAGAGCAGCAGGGGCGGCACCGCGCCCACGCCGAGCTTGATCACGACGAAGCTCAGGCCCCAGATGACGGCGACGAGAATGGCGGCAAGGCTATGAACGGGCGGCATGACAGGAGCTCCGGGCCGCCGGTCATATACCCTACGCGAATGCTTTTCGAGCGCTCTTTAAGACGATTTGCGGCGAAGCCGCACGATGACCTCGACGCCGGCCACTTCCATCCCCTCCGGGGGGGCGGGCAGGTCGGCTACGCTCACGCCGGAGATGGGCATGTCCACGAGCTCGCCCTCTTCCTCGAGGAAGAAATGGTGATGCTCGGTGGGGTTGGTGTCGAAATAGGCTTTCGACCCGTCGACGGCCAGCTGGCGCAGGAGGCCGGCTTCCGTGAACTGGTGCAGGGTGTTGTAGACGGTGGCCAGGGACACGGGCACGCGGGCGCGGCTCGCCTCCTCGAAGAGGATCTCGGCCGTGATGTGCCGGTCGCCCTTACCGAACAGAAGCCAGCCCAGCGATACCCGCTGGCGGGTGGGCCGCAGACCGACGCGGCGAAGCTTGTCGCGCAGCTCGGACAGGGGGCAACCCCTCCGGTGGGCCGGAGCCGTGGTGGACTCGATATAGGCGGACAAAGGATCGGTCATCATCGGAACTGTTTGCGGGAACGAGCGCTTCTATCATTACAATCATAGGAAAGCGAGGGGGGCGCCGCAAGGTGCTCCGCGGTCGCGCTTAAGGAATGATCCTTAAGACCTGCGTGGCAAAAGAATTGCTGCGTGGCGTCCCGGGTCCCTTTGATGGAGGGCCAAGCCTGTGCTACCAGAGCTCCCGTCGAAGGCCTGGGGACCCGCCCTCAGGCCGCTTTTTGAGAACGCGATGAAAGGATCGGCACCCCGGATGGCCCGCCAGTCCAGCTTTAATTACGAAGAGCTCCTCGCCTGCGGGCGCGGAGAATTGTTCGGCCCCGGCAATGCGCAGCTGCCGCTGCCTCCCATGCTGATGTTCGATCGCATCACCTCCATCGGCGAGGACGGCGGCGAATACGGCAAGGGCCATGTGCGCGCCGAGCTCGACATCCGTCCGGATCTCTGGTTCTTCCCCTGCCATTTCCACGGCGACCCCGTCATGCCGGGATGCCTGGGACTGGATGCTCTCTGGCAGCTGACCGGCTTCTTCCTGGGGTGGGGCGGCTCGCCGGGCCGTGGCCGGGCGCTGGGCGTCGGCGAGGTGAAGTTTTCCGATCAGGTCCTGCCCACCGTGAAGAAAGTGGTCTACGGCGTGGACCTCAAGCGCGTGTTCCGGTCCAAGCTGGTGCTCGGCATCGCCGACGGCTGGCTCGAAGCCGATGGACGGCGCATCTACGAGGCCAAGGACATGCGCGTCGGCCTCTTCCAGGCCGAGACCCCGGCAGGCGGCTGAGTCCCGGCAGGTTCGGGCGGACGCAACGTCACCACACTCATCATGTTGACAAAACGTGATCTTTTTTAAAGAACCGACCCCGCCGCGCTCGGCGGGGGCATCGGATTCGACGGATCAATTCCCGATCCCCGCCGGCTCGCGGTTGAGAATGAGCCGGTCAGGCCTTACGTGTTGGGACACAAGGCTGGCATCCAAGATCCTATGAAGAGGTAGGCTATGAGGCGCGTCGTCGTCACCGGAATGGGCATCGTTTCGTCCATCGGCAACAACACGCAGGAGGTGCTTGCCTCTTTGCGCGAAGCAAAGTCGGGCATTGCGAAGGCCGAGGATTACGAGAAGTTCGGTTTCCGCTGCCAGGTGCACGGGGCCCCGCAGATCGATGTGGAATCCCTCGTCGACCGCCGTGCCATGCGCTTCCACGGCCGTGGCACCGCCTGGAACCACGTGGCCATGGATCAGGCGATCCGTGATTCGGGGCTCGAGGACGGCGACGTCTCCAACGAGCGCACCGGCATCATCATGGGATCGGGCGGCCCCTCCACCCGCGTGATCGTGGAAGCCGCCGACATCACCCGCGACAAGGGCCCCAAGCGCATCGGCCCCTTCGCCGTGCCCAAGGCCATGTCCTCCACGGCGTCCGCGACGCTCGCCACCTGGTTCAAGATCAAGGGCGTGAACTATTCCATCTCGTCGGCCTGCGCGACCTCCAACCACTGCGTCGGCAACGCCTACGAGATGATCCAATACGGCAAGCAGGACGTGATGTTCGCCGGCGGCTGCGAGGATCTGGATTGGACCCTGTCCAACCTCTTCGACGCCATGGGCGCCATGTCCACCAAGTACAACGACACGCCCGCCAGGGCCTCGCGCGCCTATGACGCCAACCGCGACGGCTTCGTGATCGCCGGCGGCGCGGGCGTGCTGGTGCTCGAGGAGCTTGAGCACGCCAAGGCTCGCGGCGCCAAGATCTACGGCGAGATCGTGGGCTACGGCATGACCTCCGACGGCTACGACATGGTGGCGCCCTCGGGCGAGGGCGCGGTGCGCTGCATGCGCATGGCGCTCAAGGACGTGCACAACCCCATCGACTACATCAACCCGCATGCCACCTCGACTCCGGTCGGCGACCAGAAGGAGATCGAGGCGATCCGCGAGGTGTTCGGCTCCGGCGACAAGTGCCCGCCGATCTCGGCCACCAAGTCGCTGACCGGCCACTCGCTCGGCGCCACCGGCGTGCAGGAGGCGATCTATTCCCTTCTGATGATGCAGAACGGCTTCATCTGCGAGAGCGCCCATATCGACGAGATCGATCCGGCCTTCGCCGACATGAACATCGTCCGCAAGCGCATCGACGATGCCAGGATGGATACGGTCCTGTCGAACTCGTTCGGCTTCGGCGGCACCAACGCCACGCTCGTCTTCAGCCGTTATAACGGATAAGACGTCATAAACCTGAGACAGCGCCGTGCGATGTCCCCACGCCTGAAGGGGATCTCGCATGGACACGCTCATTGAAATGAAGACCAAGGCTCCGGATGCACGATTTGCTAACGATCGGCATCCGACACTGGAGCCGACGCATAGGGGGACCCGAATGGGCGGTCTGATGCAAGGTAAGCGCGGCCTCATCATGGGTGTCGCGAACGACCATTCCATTGCCTGGGGAATCGCCAAGGCCCTGGCGTCGCAGGGCGCGGAGCTCGCCTTCACCTATCAGGGCGAGGCGCTGGGCAAGCGCGTGACGCCGCTGGCCCAGTCCCTGGGTTCGGACCTCGTGGTCCCCTGCGACGTGGAGGATCTCGCCTCGGTCGACGCCGCGTTCGAGGCCATCGACGGACGCTGGGACTCCCTCGACTTCGTGGTCCACGCCATCGGCTTCTCGGACAAGTCGCAGCTCAAGGGCCCCTACACCGAGGTCACGACCCGCGAGAACTTCTCGCGCACCATGGTGATTTCCTGCTTCTCCTTCACGGAGGTCGCGCAGCGCGCGGCCAAACGCATGAGGAACGGCGGCTCGCTCCTCACCCTGACCTATGGCGGTTCGACCCGCGTGATGCCCAATTACAACGTCATGGGCGTGGCCAAGGCGGCCCTCGAGGCGTCCGTGCGCTATATCGCCAACGACCTCGGACCGGCCGGCATCCGCTGCAACGCCATCTCGGCCGGGCCCGTGCGCACGCTGGCCGGCGCCGGCATCGCCGATGCGCGGCTGATGTTCACCTATCAGAAGGCCCATGCGCCGCTTCGCCGGAACATCACCATCGAGGACGTCGGAGGCGCGGCCCTCTACATGCTCTCCGACCTGTCCTCGGGCGTCACCGGGGAAATCCACTACGTGGATTCCGGCTACAACATCATCTCCATGCCGCGCCCCGAGGTGCTCAAGGCCCAGGACGCCGCCGGCGTGACGGGCGAGGACGCTTAAAGGCGCATTCACAGCCGGTTCAGGACAACTCGTCTAGTGCCGCCCGCTTCGCCGGGCGGCATTGTCGTTTCGCGCATCGCGCCGTGACTTTTCCTGACTAAGGGCGTTCCCGGAAGAACCCCCTCTCATGACCGAAGGCTTGCGAATGAGTCCCGAACCGCGACTCTCCTCCGTTCCCGATCTTCGCAAACCCACCGGTTCGTTCCGTCTCGTCGGCCTGGCGGCGGTCCTCGGCTGCCTGACAGGCGTCGCCGTCGCCGGAATCCAGAGTTTCGTCATCTTTGCCCAGCGGGCGACCTTAGGGTTCGCCGCCGAACGGCGGATCGTGCTGCCCGACCACGCATCCTATCTGCGCATCGCGCTGGCGCTCATCGGCAGCGCGCTCCTCGTCACCGTTCTGACGCGGCTGCTCTCCCGCTGGAAGACCAGGGAGCCCATCGACGCCGTGGAGGCCAACGCGCTCAGCGGCGGGACCATGAGCTGGTTCGATGCGGTGGGCGTCGTCATCCCGATTCTGGCATCCGTGTCGTTCGGGGCCTCGGTGGGCATCGAGGCCGCCGTGACCCAGCTCGGCGCGGTGCTCGCCAGCCGCATCGGGCGGCGACTGGGACGGCCGCGCTCGGACCTGCGCCTTCTGGTGGGTGCAGGCTCGGCCGCAGCCATCGCGGCCGCCTATCGCGCACCGATCGCCGGCATGCTCTACGCCTATGAGCTCGTCCTCGGCACCTATACCAAGCGGACGCTGGCGCCCATCGGACTTGCGGCCATCTGCGCAGTGATCACCATGTGGCTGCTCACCGGACAGGCGAAGCCTTTCAACCTGCCGCTGGAGACCCAGGCGTCGTGGTCCGATTTTCCGCTCGCCCTGGCGATCGGGCTTCTGGCCGCTCTGTTCGGCATCGGGGTCATGCTGCTCGTGACCATTCTCGAGCGCCTGTTCAAGCGCCTGTTTCCGGGCCATGCGATGCGCCGCGCCGTGGCCGGTCTGCTTCTCACGGCTCTGGCGATCCGGTTTCCCGCCGTGCTGGGCAGCGGCCATGCGGCGGTCGAGCATGCCGTGAACGGCGACATCGCCGGACGCCACGCCCTGGGCCTTCTCGGCGCCAAGACCGTCGCGTCGGCGGCAAGCCTCGGCAGCGGTTTCCGGGGCGGCCTCTTCAGCGCCTCGCTGCTCCTGGGTGCGCTTCTCGGACAATGCGTCGCCTGGATCGTCCCCTTCTTCCCGGGCGTGCCGCCCGTGAGCCCCACGCTCTGCGCCGTCATCGGCATGGCCTCGGTCGGCGCGAGCATCATCGGCAGCCCTCTGACCATGATCTTTCTCGTGCTCGAAACCACGGGCGATTACGATGCGGCCATCGTGGTGGCCATCGGGGCGGTGGCGGCTTCCTTTCTGACCGACCGGCTCTTCGGCTATTCCTTCGCGACCTGGCGCTTCCAGCAGCGCGGGCTCGCCATCGAGGGCGGGCACGACGTATCGCGCCTCGCAGCCTCGCCGATCTCCGGCATCATCAAGCCGCCCAAGCGCTCGATCGCCGCCAATGCGGAGCTGGACGACGTCCTGCGGGCGATCTCGACCGCCGGGGCCCGCGGCACAGCCGTCTATCAGCATGACGGCTCCTTCACGGGCCTGATCGATCCGCGCCTGGTGGAGGCGATCGAGGGGGAGGACGTCCAGTTGCCCGTCGTCGCGGCGGAGCTCGTCTATGAAACCAACCCGGTCGTGACGCCCCGGACCAATCTGGCCGAGCTGGTCGACATCTTCCGCAACGATGACCGCGCGACGGTCGCCGTGATGGACCAGACCGACAGCCGCGCCCTCGTCGGCGTCGTGCGCGCCCGCGACGCCTACGCGCTGGCGTCGCACATCCTCGACATGCAGCGGCGCGAGGACCTCGGCATCGCCAAGTGAGGCCGCCCAGCCGTCCTTTCACAAGTGCATGAGCGCGGGAAGCTTGGCCTTGCTCCCGACACGATCGGACGGCACCAGGGGCCTTCCGTTTCGAGAGTTGCTTTCATGATCCTGTCCCGCCGCACGCTTCTGGCCGGCCTCGCTGCTTCCGGCACCGGTCTCCCCGCCTTCGCCCAGTCCGCGCCCGAGCCGCAGATGGTTCCGGTCGAGCTCGTCGAGGACGCGCTGGCCCTGCCCTCCGCCGTCAGGATCGGGCATCCGCACGGCGACGTGATCATGGTCGAATATTTCGATTACAATTGCCCCTGGTGCCGAAAGTCGGCCGCCGACCTGCCCGCGCTCCTCGAGGCCGAGCCCGAACTCACCTATGTGCTCGTGAACTTCGCGGTCCTCGGCATCCCGTCCGTCACGGCCACGAAGGCCGCCCTCGCCTATCTCCAGGTCTACGGCCCCGGGCGCTACCTGCCGCTCCACCTCGCTCTCTTCAAGCTGAAGGGAGCCGTCGACGGCGGGCGGGCGCTGAAGGAGATCGAACGCCTGGGAGGCGATACCGCGCGCCTGGAGGAGGTCGCGAATGCCGACCGGACCACCCAATGGATGAGGGATGCGTTCAAGATCGGCGATTCGCTGGGCTTCACCGCCACCCCCTCCTACCTCGTCGCGACGGAAGCCTATGTGGGCGGGATAACGCTCGCCCAGAAGCGCGAGGCGATTGCGCGCGCGAGGGGATAGCATCCTCCCCTCGTCCCAGACCCGCCATGAACGGCCGTGAGGACGTTCACCGTCACCATTTCTTAGACATTCGCCGCGGAAGCGTTTAAGCGCGACTCTGCCCATGTCGCTCATCCGCTCCTCCCTTTTGGTCGGCTTCGGCTCGATCGCCTCGCGCATTCTCGGCTTCGTCCGGGACATGCTGTTCGCGCAGGCGCTCGGCGCGGGACCCGTCGCGGATGCGTTTCTCACCGCCTTTCGCCTGCCGAACCTCGTGCGGCGCATCGTCGGCGAGGGCGGGCTCAACCCGGCCCTCGTTCCGCACCTGAGCCGCCTGGAGCCGGAAGAGGCCGCCGAGGCGGCCGGCGACGTGATCGGCGTCTTCGCCCTCGCGCTTCTCGGCCTCAGCGCCCTCGTCGAGATCGGCGCGGGCCCCTTGGCTTTCCTTCTCGCTCCGGGCCTTCACGCCGATGGGGAGACTCTGGCACTGGCGGCCCTCTACACGCGCCTGTCCTTTCCCATCGTATTGGGGGTGACGCTCTCCTCCGTGGCGGCCGCGATCCTCAACATGCGCGGTCGCTATGGGGCGACGGCGCTCGCGCCCCTTGCGGTCAATGCCGGACTGATCCTGACGCTCGTGGCGCTGGAGACCGCCTTCGCCCTACCCCTCGACGCCAAGGCGGCCTGGTTGTCGGGGGCGTCGAGCCTCGCAGGCTTCCTTCAGCTCGCCGCAATGCTGGTCGCGCTGCGGCGGGGCCGGGAAACGCTCGTGCGCTTCCGCAGGCCGCGCTGGTCCCCGGGCCTGCGAAATCTGCTCCTGGCAGGCTTCCCGGCACTCGTCGCCAGCGGCGCCGTGCAGCTTTTCCTGCTGGCGGGAACCCAGATGGCCTCCTTCTGGGCGTCCGGCATCTCCTGGCTTTATTACGCCGACCGGGTGATGCAGCTGCCGCTCGGACTCATGGCGGCCCTGGGCGCCAGCGTCCTGCTGCCGGAGCTCGCCCGGCACCATCGCGCGGGTGAAACGGACGCGATCGTGTCGGCCCAGCACCGGGCGCTCGAAATGGCCCTGCTGCTGGCCCTGCCGGCCAGCGCGGCCCTGCTGATCCTGGCTTTCCCGATCACGGTCGTTCTCTTCCAGCGGGGGGCCTTCCAACCCTCGGATTCCGCCGGAACCGCGCTGGTGCTCGCGGCCTTGAGCCTCGGCCTGCCCTTCGCCACCGCCGCCAAGGTGCTGAGCCAGACCCTGTTCGCGCGCGGAGCTCTGCGCAAGACGGTCGCCGCCGCCGGGCTCGGCATCGTCACGACGGTCGCAGGAGGCGCGCAGCTCGCGTCCTTCTGGGGGCCTGCCGGAATTGCCCTCGGCATCAGCCTGGGCTGTGTCGCCCACGTCCTCGCGATGATCTGGTTGCTGGCCCGAATCGGCTTGTGGCACCCCGACCGCCGCTTCCTCGCGCGCCTTCTGCGCATCGGTCTCTCGGCCGCCCTCATGAGCCTGGCCCTCTGGGGAGCAAAAGGGTTCCTCGGGCCCATGGGTCCCGCAGCCCTGGCGGGCCTGTGTCTCGGCGGCCTTGGCGTTTATGCCCTCGCGGCATGGCTGACCGGCGCGGTGACCCGTGACGACCTGACCCGGTTCCGTTAAACGCTTGCATCGTGGCGCGGCCCTGTCATAACCGCGCCGCAACGCAATAAGGGAAACAACGCGGCCGGCGTCCAACCCGGTCCGGCGTAGGAGTGCAAGACGATGGCGCAGTTCAAGGAGCTGGTTTTCTCAGGCATGCAGCCGACGGGGAACCTGCATCTCGGCAACTATCTCGGCGCGATGATCCGATGGATCGAACTCCAGAAGACGATGGAATGCATCTATTGCGTCGTCGACATGCACGCCATCACCGTCTGGCAGGACCCGGCCGACCTGAAGCGCCAGATCCGCGAGGTGACAGCCGCCTATCTCGCCGCCGGCCTCGACCCGAAGAAGAGCATCATCTTCAACCAGAGCCAGGTGTACCAGCACGCGGAGCTCGCCTGGGTGTTCAACTGCGTCGCGCGCATCGGCTGGATGAACCGCATGACGCAGTTCAAGGAGAAGGCCGGCAAGGACCGCGAGAACGCCTCGCTCGGCCTCTATGCCTATCCGAGCCTGATGGCCGCCGACATCCTGGTCTACCGCGCCACGCACGTGCCGGTGGGCGAGGACCAGAAGCAGCATCTCGAGCTGACCCGCGACGTGGCGCAGAAGTTCAACAACGACTATGCCGCCTCGATCGCCGAGAACGGCCATGGCGACGCCTTCTTCCCGCTCACCGAGCCCATGATCCAGGGCCCGGCCACCCGCGTCATGTCGCTGCGCGACGGATCGAAGAAGATGTCGAAGTCGGACCCGTCCGACTATTCCCGCATCAACCTCACGGACGATGCCGACACCATCGCCCAGAAGGTCCGCAAGGCGAAGACGGATCCCGAGCCTCTGCCCTCCGAGATCGAAGGCCTGAAAGGCCGTCCCGAGGCGGAGAACCTGGTCGCCATCTACGCGGCGCTCACCGGCATGACGGCGGAAGACGTGCTGCGCGACCACGGCGGCGGACAGTTCTCCGGCTTCAAGGCGGCTCTGGTGGACGTGGCGGTAACGAAGCTCGCTCCGATTGCCGAGGAGATGCGCCGTCTCATGGACGATCCCGGCCATATCGACGCGATTCTCATCGACGGTTCGAACCGCGCCCGGGTGATCGCCGCCCAGACCATGGACGCGGTGAGGGACATCGTAGGCTTCGTTCGGGCCCGCTGAACGCGACCCGGTGGTCCGCTCCGGACCACCGGGTCAATCCCACAGGGGCAGGTCGATAAAGGGCAAGCCCGCTTTTCACATCCGATGCTCCAACATCGGTTCGAGCGTCTTTATCACGCAAAACCGGTTCCCACTTTTGGGACCCATCCGATGCTTTCTCCTTGAATGAGAGCATCGTCCGGGCGGACCCGAAGGGCCGCGTCAGCGAATACCGGATCCACTTTTCCGCACGATGCTCTAGATCAAAGCCTCGCCCTTGTTCTATTCGTTCGGGCAGGGCAGCATCATGCCGTTGCAGGAGAGCTTGCATTGAGCGGGCAGCGCCGATCCTACGAATCGGGCCACCGGCCGAAATTCATGGTGGTGGTCGACAAGACGCCGGAATGCGCGCAGGCGGTCCATTTCGCCTCGCGTCGTTGCGCGCGCACCGGAGCGAGCATGCTCATGCTCGCCGTGGTCGCTCCACCGGACAATTTCGAGTGGATCGGCGTCGGCGAGGCCATGATCGAGGAGGCGAGCGCCGAAGCCGCCAAGCTCCTCGAGGCGGCCGCCCGCGAGGCGCGCAGCGCCGCGGGCGTGGAGCCGGAGCAGGTGATCCGCGTCGGCAGCCGCGCGGAAGAGATCATCAAGCTGATCCGCGAGGACGAGGACGTATCCTTCCTGGTCCTCGCCGCCGGCAGCGGCAAGGAAGGCCCCGGCCCCCTCGTGAGCACGCTCGCCGGCAAGGCGGCCTCCACCTTCCCGGTCCCCATCGTAATCGTGCCGGGCAGCCTGACGGACGAGGAGATCGACGCCCTGGCGGGGTGAGGTGCATGGTCCGGCGTCATGGCCGTGCTCGTCACGGCCATCCAGATCTTGAAAACCGAAGCCTGAAAACCGAAGCTTGGAAGCCGCGGCGTGTCGAAGGCGTGTCTTCCCGGGACCAAGTCCGGCGGCAGGGATGTCGGAAGCGCCGCCATTCATTCTCCCCCATTCATTCTCCCCTTGGAATCCTCCTCTCCCCGATCCACATTGGGGTTAAAACCTGTTAGAACGATTCTAAACCCACCGCTCGGCCGGCCTTGAACCGGCGTCAGAGGACCCACAAGCGATGTTCATCCAGACCGAAGCCACTCCCAACCCCGCCACCTTGAAGTTCCTGCCCGGCCGCGTCGTAATGCCGGAAGGCACCTTCGAGGCGAAGACCCCCGAGCAGGGCGAGTTCTCGCCTCTGGCCCAGCGCCTGTTCTCGGTGCCGGGCGTGACCGGTGTCTTCTTCGGCTACGATTTCATCACCGTCACGAAGGCCGACGGCGAGTGGCAGCACCTGAAGCCCGCCATCCTGGGCGCGATCATGGAGCATTTCATGACCGGCGCGCCGCTCTTCGCGAACGGCTACGGGGCGTCGGAGGAGGACAGTGAGGAATTCTTCGATCCGCAGGACGCGTCCACCGTCGAGACCATCAAGGAACTGCTCGAGACCCGCATTCGCCCGGCGGTGGCGGGCGACGGAGGCGACATCACCTTCCGGGGCTTCAAGGACGGGGTGGTCTATCTCGTCATGAAGGGCGCCTGCTCCGGCTGCCCCTCCTCGACCGCCACGCTTCGCCACGGCATCCAGAACCTGCTGCGGCACTTCCTGCCCGACGTGCGCGAGGTCCAGGCTGTTTGACGGTACGTCAAGAGCTCTCATATGAACAGCGCGGCCCTCACGCCGCGCTTTTTCTTTGGAGACGTGTCTTGCCCTCTCTGTCCGACGCCGCCCTCGACCAGCTCTTCCGCAATGCCCGCACCCACCGGTGGTGGGACGACCGGACGATCTCGGAGGACACCCTGCGGGCGATCGCCGACCTCGCCAAGATGCCCCCAACCAACGGCAATTCCTCCCCGGGCCGCTTCGTCTTCGTGGTGTCTCAAGCCGCCAAGGAGAAGCTGAAGCCCCATCTCGACGAGGGCAATGTGCGCCAGACCATGAGCGCGCCCGCCACCGTCATCGTGGCGCACGACATGGAATTCTACGAGAAGCTCGATTTCCTGGCTCCGCACAGCAAGGACGCGCGCAGCTGGTTCACGGGCAGCCCCGAGACCATCGCGCGCACGGCCATCCACGGCTCGACCCTGCAGGGCGCCTACATCATCATGGCGGCGCGCTCGCTGGGACTCGATTGCGGCCCCATGGGCGGCTTCGACCGCGAGGGCGTCGACCGAACCTTCTTCCCGGACGGGACGATCAAGTCCAACTTCCTCATCAATCTCGGTTACGGCATCCCGGAGAAGCTTCACCCCCGCGCGCCGCGCTTCGCGTTCGAGGACTTCTGCCGGATCGAGTAACCGTGGCCTTCTCTTGAAGGGAGCATCGGACAGGCCCGAAAGTGCAAGTCCACTTTCGGAGCCGATGCTCTAAGATCGGCTCCCGATCAGCATGAACGGCGCGCCGTGACCGAGAAACCGCAGACCGACAGGATCGACCCTGCGCCCGAGCCTCTCCCGGAGCGCACCACGATCGACTCGACCTTCCGCAACGGGTCGCTGACGGCGATCGGGGTCGTGGTCGGCTTCTCGCTGGGTTTCTTGAGTCGCTGGGCGGGCCTTCCGGGAGACTGGGAGCGGTCCGACCTCATCGCCGTCTCCGCGATCACCCTCGGGATCGTGCTCCAGATCAAGGCTCTGGCCAATCTTCTGGCGATCGATTCTCTGCGGATCGACAAATACAACCGCTCAGTCCGGATCTTCATCATCGGGCTGATGCTCGTCGCCTGCGGGATTGCCGCCGCTCTTTTCGCCGACCTCCTCGGCTTCGGCGGTATCGCCCTGAGGGGATGAGGCGGCCGGAGGGCCACATTCGTGAAAACCGGGTCCACTTTTCCGCACGAGGCGCGAGAGCATCGGACCCAAAAGTGGATTTGCACTTTTGGGATCGAATCCGATGCTCCCTTCTTAGATCAGCGCATCGTTTGAGCTGAAAACCGGGTCCACTTTTCCGCACGATGCGCTAAAGAGAGGTCTCGATCAGACGGAGACGAATATTGCGCGTCCTTGCCATCGATACCGCTCTCGGCGCCTGCTCGGCCTGCATCTGGCAGGCGGGCGATGACGCGCCGCTGGCCGGCGAGACCCTGCCCATGGAGCGAGGCCACGCGGAGGCCCTGCTGCCGCTCATCGACCGGGTCGCCGCCAAGGTCGAAGGCGGCTTCGAGAGCCTCGACCGGGTCGCCGTGACCGTGGGACCCGGCAGCTATACGGGCCTGCGCGTCGGGATCTCGGCCGCCCGGGGAATCGGTCTTGCGGCCGGAATTCCGGTGGTGGGCGTGGCCACCCTCTCAGCCTTCCTGGCCCCGCTCATGGTGAAGGAGCGGCGCGGGCTGTTCACCGCCGCCCTCGATGCCAAGCACGGGCACATCTACATCCAGGCCATCGCGGCGGGCGGGCGCACCATCATCCCGCCGAGCCTCATGACCTATCGCGATGCGGTGCGCGTGCTCGGCTCCGGTCCGCTGCTGATCAGCGGCTCGGCCGCTCCCATGCTGGCGGCTGAGGCCCGCATGCAGGGCGTGGAAGCCCACGTGACCGACATGCCCCAGGCGCCCGACATCGCCTGGGTGGCGCGCCTCGGCGCCCTCGCCGACCCGAATCAGGCTCTCCCGAAGCCCCTCTATCTCCGCGATCCCGACGCCAAGCCTCAGGATGGCGCGCGCATCGCCCGCCGATGAGCTTCTTCGACCTCTTCAAGAGGCCCGGCGGATTCCGCATCGACCCGCTCGGCACGGAATCCGCCGCCCGGATGGCGGCGATCCATGCCGCCTCCTTCGCGCGTCCCTGGACCACGCTGGAATTCGAGCGGCTCATGGGCGAGCGCGGGATGGTCGGAGACGGGCTTTTCCTAGGTCCTGCCCCCAAGGGTCTCGCCTCAAAGCCTTCGGGCTTCGTCCTGTCGCGCATGGTGCTCGACGAGGCGGAGATCCTCACGGTCGCGGTCGCCCGCGAGGTCCGTGGCAAGGGTCTCTCGATCCCTCTCCTGGAGCGGCACCTGGATGAACTCTCCCGCCGCGGCGTCCGCACCGTCCACCTGGAGGTGGAGGAGGGAAACCAGCCCGCGCTCGCCCTCTATCGCCGCTTCGGCTTCAAGGAGGTCGGTCGACGGGAGGCTTATTACCAGAAGCCCGACGGCAGCCGGGTCGCGGCGCTCACCATGGCAGTCAGCCTATAGCCCCTCCCCGGCAAGTCCCGTATAAGCATTTTTCAGGCGCATCGTGCTTGATGCGGCGGTTCCGGGTTCCCGCAGACGCGGCCCGCCGGTTCCGCCCTAACGATGCGCGATCGAAGACAGCGGGCATCGGATCGATCCGGAGCGCGGCTTTGGCCCTCGGTCCGGCGTTCGGGGAGTGAGTTTCAGTTTTGGCAGCACGGACTATCAGCACCGGAAAATCCCGCCGACCCGGCGTGATCGAGCGCGCCTGCCGCGACAAGGGCCTGCGCATGACGGGCCAGCGGAAGATCATCGCGCAGATTCTCGACGACGCCGCCGATCATCCCGACGTGGTGGAACTCCACCGCCGGGCGGCCGAGGTGGACCACCGCATCTCCCTGTCCACGGTCTATCGCACCGTGAAGCTCTTCGAGACGGAAGGCATTCTGGAGAGGCTCGATTTCCGCGACGGCCGCTCCCGCTACGAGCAGGCGGCGCGCGAGCATCACGACCATCTCATCAATCTCGAGACCGGCGCCGTGATCGAGTTCCACTCTGAGGAGATCGAGGCGCTGCAGACCGAGATCGCCCGGCGTCTCGGCTACAAGGTCGTCTATCACCGCCTCGAGCTCTATGCGGTGCCGCTCGCCAAGGACGACGCGTGACGAGGATCGCCGTCGCCCTGAAGCTCCTCGTCCTGGCGCTGTGCAGCCTCGTGCTCGTCCCGCTGCAGATGCTGGGGATCCGCTTCGGCTGGGGCCTCATCCACCATCTGCCGGTTCTGTTTCACCGCATTCTCCTCAGGCTCTTTGGCGTGCGCGTGATCGAGAAGGGAATGCCGCCGGGCGACGCACCGACCCTCGTCGTGGCCAATCACGTCTCCTGGCTCGACATCCCCGTCATCGGCTCGGTCCACCCTCTCTCCTTCATTGCGAAATCCGAGATCGAGAACTGGCCGGTGGTCGGCCTCTTCGCGAGGCTCCAGCGCTCCGTCTTCATCGACCGCCAGCGTCGGAAAGCCACCGCCGAGGTGAACGACGCCCTCGCCCATCGCCTCGTGAAGGGCGAGGTCATCGTGCTGTTCGCGGAGGGCACCACAGGCGACGGCAACCGGCTCCTGCCTTTCCGCTCCTCTCTGGTGGGCGCCGCGCAGGCGGCCCTCATGCACGACAGCGTCGAGAAGGTCTTTCTGCAGCCTCTTTCCATCGCGTATGTCCGCCGCGACGGACTTCCCGTCACGCGGCGCGAGCGGCCCTTCATCGCCTGGTACGGCGACATGGACCTTGCGCCTCATCTCAGGCTCTTCGTGGAAGGCCACCCCATCGACGTGGTGCTGACCTGGGGCGAGCCGATCCCCTTCAACGGCAATCGCAAGGAAGCCACCGCCGCCGCCGAGAGCGCCGTGCGCAAGGCCCTGAAGGCGGTGTGAGGAAATACCTCCTCACATGTCATGAGGCTGTGGGGGCGTTGCGCTTCTCCTCCGCAGGTCGCGGATATGGATCTCCGCCATCGTGGGGATAACGGAGGGTGCGGGGCAATACGGGGCTTCAGAATCCACCCGTGTCGAACTCAAGGCCCGTCTCGATGTGTCTCGATGTGAAGAGGCCTGCTTTGCAGCGATACCGTTCCCTTTTAACACGGATCGACGCTCCTGGCGGCCCTCCCCCGATAGGCTCTCGCGATCGGTCGAAAGGCCGCTATTCTCATTAAGGCCCAAAAGGCTTAAATGGGCGCTCGATTATGGACCGCGACACCCAGCAGACAGGCCGATCTCGTGAAAAAAGTCTTCGTCAAATCCTATGGCTGCCAGATGAACGTCTATGACGCCGAGCGCATGGCCGACATGCTGACCACCGAAGGTTATGCCGAGACCAAGACCATGGAGGAGGCGGATCTCGTCATCCTCAACACCTGCCATATCCGCGAGAAGGCAGCCGAGAAGGTCTATTCCGAGCTCGGCCGCGTGCGCGAGCTCAAGAAGGAGCGCGAGACGGAAGGCCGGGAAACGAAAGTCGTCGTGGCAGGCTGCGTCGCCCAGGCCGAAGGCAAGGAGATCCTGCGCCGGGCACCCGCCGTCGATGTGGTGGTGGGTCCGCAGAACTATCACAACCTGCCGCAGCTCCTGAACAAGGCGCGCTCAGAGCGCGTGGTCGATACCGAATTCCCCATCGAGGACAAGTTCGACCACCTGCCCAGGCCCTCGAAGGCCGCGATCCGGAACCGCGGCGTGTCGGCCTTCCTGACCATCCAGGAGGGCTGCGACAAGTTCTGCACCTTCTGCGTGGTGCCCTATACCCGCGGCGCGGAAGTCTCCCGTCCCGTCGCCAAGATCGTCGACGAGGCCCTGAGCCTGGCGGATGCGGGCGTGCGCGAGCTCACCCTCATTGGCCAGAACGTGAACGCCTATCACGGTGAAGGCCCGGACGGCTCCGTCTGGTCCCTCGGCCACCTGCTCCATCGCCTCGCGGCAATTCCCGGCATCGCCCGGCTCCGCTACACCACGAGCCACCCGCGCGACATGGACGATGCGCTGATCGCCGCCCATCGCGACCTTCCGGCGCTCATGCCCTATCTGCACCTGCCCGTGCAGTCCGGCTCAGACCGCATCCTCGACGCCATGAACCGCAAGCACACGGGCGACGAGTACCGCCGCCTGATCGCGCGTATCCGCGAGGCGCAGCCCGATCTGGCGCTCTCCTCCGACTTCATCGTGGGCTTCCCCGGTGAGACGGATGCGGAATTCGAGGACACCATGCGCCTCGTGTCCGATGTGGGCTTTGCAAGCTCGTTCTCGTTCAAATACAGCCCCCGCCCCGGCACGCCGGCCGCCGAGATCGCGGAGCAGCTGCCCGAATCCGTGAAGGCGGAGCGCCTGAGCCGCCTCCAAAATCTGTTGGAAACGCAAAGACAGGCTTTCAATCGCGGAACCGTTGGTCAGACTCTGGACGTTCTCTTGGAGAAGCCGGGTCGTCACCCCGGCCAGATGGCCGGCAAATCGCCCTATCTTCAGGCTGTCCAGTTCGAGACGGACAGCCACCGGATCGGCGATATCGTGACGGTGCGGATCACGCAGGCAGGCTCGAACAGCCTGTTCGGGGAAGTGGTGCAGCCCGGCGGTCAGGCCGCGGCCTGACCCCTTCCCTGCGACTTCGAGAGTTTCTTTCGTGGCAATCCAGCCGCGAAGTACGGTAAGGAGAGGCATTTGAGGCCAGCGGACAACGCGACCGCACGAGCGCAAAAGGGCAGATCCCCCAATCCCTTGCATCCTGGCGTCGAGGAGGAGGCCGAAATCGTCCTCACCTTCGACGATAACCGCCTCGCCAGCCTGGTTTTCGGTCAGTACGACCAGAATCTCGCCCATCTGGAGCGGCGCCTGAACGTGGCCGCCATCGCCAATGGCAACCGGGTGACCGTGAAGGGCCGGCCGGACTCCTCCGAGATGGCTCGGCGCGTTCTGGAAGGCCTCTACGACCGCGCCCGCCAGGGCGCGGCGCTGGGACCCGGCGACGTGGACGGCACCATCGAGGAGGCGACCCTTCAGGGCTCGCTCTTCTCCCCGGAGGAGGCGCCCGCCCCCGGCCTCTCCGCCTTCGACCACATCGCCACCCGCAAGCGCGGCCCGGTGCGGGCCCGCAATGCGGCGCAGAACACCTATATCAAGGCTCTCAAGCAGAACGAGCTCGTCTTCGCCGAAGGCCCCGCCGGCACCGGCAAGACCTGGCTGGCCGTGGGCTATGCCGTCTCGCTCCTGGAGGCGGGACAGGTGGACCGGCTCATCATCTCGCGTCCCGCCGTCGAGGCGGGCGAGCGCCTCGGCTTCCTGCCCGGCGACATGCGCGAGAAGGTCGACCCTTATCTGCGCCCGATCTACGATGCCCTCTACGACTTCATGGAGGCGCGCCACGTGGATCGCGGTCTCCAAACCGGCATGATCGAGATTGCGCCGCTGGCCTTCATGCGTGGCCGCACGCTCACCAACGCCCTGGTGCTGCTGGACGAGGCGCAGAACACCACCTCCATGCAGATGAAGATGTTCCTGACGCGTCTCGGCGAAGGCTCGCGCATGATCATCACGGGCGATCCGACGCAGATCGACCTGCCGCCCGGGCAAAAATCCGGTCTCGTCGAGGCCGTGCGGATCCTGCAGGGTGTGGAAGGCATCTCGCGCGTGACCTTCAAGGAAGCGGACGTGGTTCGCCACGATCTCGTGCGCCGCATCGTGGCGGCCTACGACACCGCGGCGCGCGACGCGCCGCCCCAGGAACAACCCTACCGCGAACGGAACGCAAGACCGTGATCGAGCTCGACATCATGATCGAGGACGGCGCATGGGAGGAGGGGCTTCCCGATGCGGAAGCCCTCGCCCGCAAGGCCGCGGGGGCGGCGCTCGCCGTCACCTACGAGGCCGCCGGGGAGTTCGAGGCGAGCGTGATGCTCACCGACGACGCCCATATCCGGGAGCTGAACCGCACCTGGCGGAGCAAGGACAAGCCCACGAACGTGCTGTCTTTCCCGGCCCCGGAACAGCCGGGCGCGACGGGGCCTCGCTATTTGGGCGATATTGCTTTAGCGTACGAAACCCTGGTGCGCGAATCCGAGGAGGAATCCAAGGAGCTCGCGCATCATTTCGCCCATTTGATCGTTCATGGAGTTCTGCACCTTCTCGGCTACGACCATGAAGTCGAGGCGGAGGCGGAGATCATGGAAGCTCTTGAGGTGAAGGCGCTCGCCACTCTTGGAATCGCCGATCCCTATCGCGATATGGCAGCGTGAACGCAAAAACGTTTGAGCTGATACTCACATTGATATGAACGAAGATCGAAGTCGTAACGACCGTCCTGTCCGCTCTCTCTCGGACGACGAAGACCCACGAGAACATTGGTACGATCGTGTTCTCGTCCGCTTGGGGCTGAAGCCCCGCGATTCCATCCGCCACGATCTCGAGGACGCCCTCGAGGAGACATCCGTCGAAGACACGGACTTCTCGCCCCAGGAAAGGGCGATGCTCAAGAACGTGCTGTCCTTCCACCGCATCCGGGTGGAAGACGTGATGGTGCCCCGCGCCGATATCGTGGCGGTCTCCGCCGACACCAATCTCGGCGAGCTTCTGAGCCTCTTCCGCACGGCGGGCCATTCCCGCCTCCCGGTCTATGGTGAGACCCTCGACGACCCGAAGGGCATGGTCCATATCCGGGACTTCCTCGATTTCATCGCCATGCGGGCCGACGGCGGCGCCTCGGAAGGCGGCGCGAGCGACGACACGCCCCCGCCGAGCCTCGGCCAGATCGACCTTTCCATGACCCTGGCCGACGCCAACATCCTGCGCCCGGTGCTCTTCGTGCCCCGGTCCATGCCGGCCATCGACCTTTTGGTGCGCATGCAGGCGACCCGCACCCATATGGCCCTCGTGATCGACGAGTACGGCGGCACGGACGGCCTCGTCTCCATCGAGGATCTCGTAGAGATGGTGGTCGGCGACATCGAGGACGAGCACGACGAGGACGAGGACGTCACCATCGTGCCGGCGCCGGACGGCACCTACATCGCCGATGCCCGCGCGAGCCTCGACGAGGTCACCGAGAGCCTCGGCGTCGATCTCTCGGAGGAGGAAGGGGCCGAGGACATCGACACCATCGGCGGCTTCATCGTGACGCTCGCCGGTCGCGTACCCTCCCGCAGTGAGGTTATCGAGGGGCCGGGAGGGCTGGAATTCGAGGTGCTCGACGCCGATCCCCGCCGGGTGAAGCGCCTGCGTATCCTCCGGCATGTCACCGCGCCCGAGGCGATCGTCGGAGATCCCCCGAACGCTGCCCCGCGCCCTGAAAGCGCCGCGGCGGAATGACCCCCGAATGATTCCCCTGGCGGACCGCGTCATCCTCGCCCGGGGATGGCGCCGCTGGACCTTGAGCTTCGCGGCGGGCGCGGCGGGCGCGCTCGCCATGCCGCCCTTCGGCTTCCTTCCGGCGCTCGCCCTGTCCCTGACGCCGGCCGTCTGGCTGATCGACGGCACCGCCAAGCCCGATCTTGCCAAGCCCGATCTTTCCAAGCCCGACCTTTCCAAGCCCGACCTTTCCCGATGGCCCTCCTTCAAATCGGCGGCTTTGATCGGGTGGTTCTGGGGCTTCGGATATTTCGTGGCCGGGCTGTGGTGGCTTGGCGCGGCCTTTCTCGTCGAGGCGGATCAATTCGCCTGGGCCCTGCCCTTCGGGGTTCTGGGCCTCCCGGCTCTGCTGGCCTTCTTCACGGCCTTCGGGTTCGCGCTCGCCCGCCTGCTCTGGCAGCCCGACGCCTCGCGCATCCTTGCCCTCGCCTTTGCCCTCACGGTGAGCGAATGGCTGCGGGGCCATCTCTTCACCGGCTTTCCCTGGAACAATCCCGGCATGGCGCTCGGCCAGAATCTCTGGCTCATGCAGAGCGCCTCGATCCTCGGCCTCTACGGCCTGTGTTTCCTCGCTCTTGCGATCTGCGCCTCCCCGGCCGCGATCCTCACGGGGCCGACGGCCCGGGCGCGCTGGCTCGCGCCGGGGCTCGCGGCGGTCGCGCTCCTCGCCATGGCGACTTTCGGCTTATGGCGCATCCCCGCTACCCCCATCGCGAGCGTGGCGAATGTGCGCCTTCGCATCATGCAGCCCAACCTGGCCCAGGACGCGAAGTTCAACCCGCGCAACCGCGATGCGATCATGCGGCGCTATCTCTCCTTGAGCGCCCGCCCCGGCCGCGACGGGCGAACCCTCGGCGAGGTCACCCATATCGTCTGGCCGGAATCCGCGTTCCCGTTCCTGCTCCATCGCGACCCGGTCTCGCTCGCCCAGATCGGAGGGCTTCTCGAGGCGGGCGCGGTGCTGATTACGGGCGCGGCGCGCATGGACGAGCCGCTGCCGGGCGAATCGATCGGCAAGTTCTTCAACGCGATCCAGGTGATCGACGACCGCGGCACGATCCTCGGCTCCTACGACAAGGTGCATCTCGTGCCGTTCGGCGAATACGTCCCGGCCTTTCTGGAGACGCTGATCCGGGCCGTGGGCCTGCGCCAGTTCGTGCATATCCCGGGCGGCTTCGAGCCCGCCGAAAGGCGAGAGGCCCTGACCATTCCCGGCCTGCCGCCGGTCGCCGCCACGATCTGCTACGAGGCGATCTTTCCCGGAGAGATCCTGGCCGAGGGCGACGGTCCGCGACCGCGCCTGATTCTCAATCTGACGAATGACGGCTGGTTCGGCCAAACAACCGGTCCCTACCAACATTTCGCTCAGGCGCGCCTGCGTGCCGTAGAAGAAGGACTACCTCTGGTGAGAGCGGCCAACACGGGAATCTCAGGTGTCGTCGACCCTTACGGGAGGCTCGTGAGCAGCCTTCCACTCGGAGTTGAAGGCATTTTAGACTCCGATCTTCCGGTTGCGTTGGAGGCTTTTTATTCTGCAAAAACAAGAAGCTTTTCTTTGACGGCTCTGCTGACGATCTGCTTAATGGCCCTGTTTGTACGTCGAAAACAAAGAGCCACATTCTCATCCGATAAGTTGGACACGGCGTTACATCAGCTTTGATAAGAAAGCGTGGGGCCATGAAGAAGTCGACCAGCTTAATCGATAAGGAAATTGGCACGCGCGTCCGCATGCGCCGTATCTCCGTCGGCATGAGTCAGGAAAAACTTGGCGAATTGCTTGGCCTTACCTTTCAGCAGGTCCAAAAATACGAAAAGGGGATGAACCGGATCAGCGTCGGCCGCCTCGTCGATATCGCAAAGATCCTGGGCGTCGACATCCACTTCTTCTTCGACGGCATCAGGAGCGGCAAGGAAGAATCCAGCTTCGCGGAGGCGGAATCCCCACCCTATATTGCTGATGTCATGTCGACCCCGGAGGGCCTCCAGCTGATCCGGACCTTTACGGGTATCAAGAGCGCCAAGGTCCGCAAGAGCATCGTGCAGCTCGTCGCGTCACTCGCGGCACAGGAGGAGCAGGAACGTTCGTCATAACGAACGCGTTCGCTTGACCTTTCCTTTGCCGTAAGGCATGACCAAGGTGCGAGTCTGTGGACTCTGAAGGCTCAGCCTCTCTTCATTTGCCTCAAAGGAATTCTGTCGTGCGGCGGTCAAGCTATCTCTTCACCAGCGAGTCTGTGTCTGAAGGCCATCCGGACAAGGTTTGCGACCGGATCTCCGATACGGTGGTCGATGCCTATCTGGCGGCTGAGCCCGAGGCGCGCGTCGCCTGCGAAACCCTGGCAACCACCAACCGCGTGGTCATTGCCGGCGAGGTACGCGGCCCCGATTCGATCACGAAGGACAAGGTGATCCAGCTTGCCCGCGACGCCATCAAGGACATCGGCTACGAGCAGGAAGGCTTCCACTGGCAGAAGGCCGAGATTGACGTCTACCTGCACGCTCAGTCGGCGCATATCGCACAGGGCGTCGACGCCTCCGGCAACAAGGACGAGGGCGCGGGCGACCAGGGCATCATGTTCGGCTATGCCTGCAACGAGACGCCCGAGCTGATGCCGGCGCCGATCTACTACGCCCACAAGATCCTCGAGAACCTGACCGCTGCCCGCAAGGCGAAGAAGGGCGATGTCGGAAAGCTCGGCCCCGACTCCAAGAGCCAGGTCACCGTGCGCTACGAGAATGGCAAGCCCGTCGCGGCCACCCAGATCGTTCTGTCGACGCAGCATCTGGACGAGAACCTGACCTCGGAGGAAGTTCGCGCGATCGTGGAGCCCACCATCCGCGAGACGCTGCCCGAAGGCTGGATCCTGCCCGAGACGATCTGGCACGTGAACCCGACCGGCAAGTTCGTGATCGGCGGTCCCGACGGCGATTGCGGTCTGACGGGACGCAAGATCATCGTCGACACCTATGGCGGCGCGGCGCCGCACGGCGGCGGCGCCTTCTCGGGCAAGGACCCGACCAAGGTGGACCGCTCGGCCGCCTATGCCGCCCGTTATCTCGCCAAGAACGTGGTCGCGGCCGGTCTCGCGGACCGCTGCACCCTCCAGGTCGCCTACGCCATCGGCGTGGCCAAGCCCCTGGCGATCTACGTGGACCTGCACGAGACTGGAAAGGTGGGCGAGGACAAGCTCGAGGCCGTGCTCATGGAGGTCATGGACCTCTCCCCGCGCGGCATCCGCACCCATCTCAGCCTCAACAAGCCGATCTACGCGCGGACCTCGGCCTATGGCCATTTCGGCCGCAGGCCCGACGCGGATGGCGGCTTCTCCTGGGAGCGCACCGATCTCGTCGATACCCTGAAGGCGGCCTTCCGCTAACCGTCATGAGCGAGGCACAACAGCGCGCCGGCGCATTTTTCGGGCGCCGGAAAGGCAAGAAGCTTCGCTCCGGTCAGGATGACCTGATCCAGAACCTCTTGCCCGCGATCCGCGTGGTCCCGGGCAGTCCCCCTTCCGGCCAGTTTCCGAACGCGACGGCCCGCGAAACCTGGCTCGAGATCGGCTTCGGCGGCGGCGAGCATCTCGCCGCCCAGGCCCGGACCCACCGGGACGTCAACTTCATCGGCTGCGAGCCCTTCGTGAACGGCATGGCGAAACTGCTCGCGGCCGTGGAGCACGAGAAGCTCGACAATATCCGGGTGTGGGACGACGACGTCACCAAGCTCCTGCCGGAGCTGCCCGACCGGTCGTTCGACCGGGTCTACATCCTCTACCCCGATCCGTGGCCGAAACGTCGCCAGCGCAAGCGCCGCCTCGTATCCGACGAGATGCTGGAGATGCTGGCCCGCGTCATGAAGCCCGGGGCGGAACTGCGCTTTGCCAGCGATATCGACGATTATATCGGCTGGGTGCTGGCCCGCGCGCTGCGCTCCGATCACTTCCGCTGGACGGCTGGGCGCGCCGACGACTGGCGCAGACCCTACGAGGGCTGGCCCGGCACCCGCTACGAAGCAAAAGCCATCCGCGAAGGCCGCGTGCCGAGCTACCTGACTTTCGTTCGGAACTGAGTCTGCATAGCGCATCGTGCGAAAAAAGTGGACCCGGTTTTTCGCCAGAACGATGCGCTCATCTAAGAAGGGAGCATCGGATTCGATCCCAAAAGTGGATTCCTCTTTTCACGTCCGATGCTCTCGCGCCTCGTGCGAAAAAGTGGCCCCGGTTTTTCGCGGCAAACGATGCGCTGTTCCATAGTGGGAGCATCGAATTGATCCCAAAAGTGCAAATCCACTTTTCACGTCCGATGCTCTCGCGCCTCGGTGCGCTCGTCGCTCACCACCCTGCCGTCGACGAGATGAACGCGCCGGTCGACGCGTGCGGCGATGCCCATGTCGTGGGTGACGGCGATAACCGTTTTGCCGCGCTTTTTCACCAGATCATGGAGGATGGCGAAGACCTGCTCGGAGCTTTTGCTGTCGAGGCTCCCGGTCGGCTCGTCGGCCAGCAATACGTGCGGATCGTTGGCCAGGGCCCGCGCGACCGCCACGCGCTGACGCTGCCCGCCTGAGAGCTGATCGGGCCTCTTGTCGAGGTGGCCCGCGAGGCCGAGATCCTCCAGAAGGCCCGCCGCCCGCTCGCGCATTGCGGAAGCAGGAAGGCGTCCCGCCTTGCGCATCGGCAGTTCCACGTTCTTCAGGACGCTGAATTCCGGCAACAGGAAATGGAACTGAAACACGAAGCCGAGGCTCTCGAGCCGCAATCCCGCAAGCGCGTCGTCGTCGAGCCGCGACGTGTCCTGCCCCGCGACCTTCAGGGTCCCGCCGGTGGGGCGGTCGAGCAGGCCGAGCAGATAGAGCAACGACGACTTGCCGGAGCCGGAGGGGCCGGTGATCGCCACGAATTCCCGTTCGCCGACGGTGAGCGACACGTCGCGCACCAGCGTCACGGGCACGATAGCCGGGAGGATGCGGGTGAGATGCTCGGCCTCGATCAGCGCGCTCATGTGGCTCCCCGGATGATGTCGACGGGGTTGAGACGCGCCGCCTGACGCGCGGGCAGGTAGCCCGCCACGCCCGCCGACGCGAGGGCGAAGCCCGAGGCGATCGCGTAGTGCCAGGGCGACCAGAAGAGCGGCAGACGGGTCAGCTCGCGGCCGACGCCTGCCCCGGACAGCCTGAACTCCACCTGCGAGAGCGCGAAGCACAACAGGAAACCGATCATCCATCCGGCGATCGATCCGGCCAACCCCAAGGCGAGCCCCTCGACCAGGAACAGGCGGCGCATGTTTCCTTGCGTGAAGCCGAGCGACTTCAGAATGGCGATGTCGCGCGCCTTCTCATGGGTGATGGTGGAGATGATGTTGTAGATGCCGAAGCCTGCGACCAGCAGGATGGCGCCGACTACCGTGTACATGACCACATTGCGCACCACGAGAGCTTCGAGCAGCGATTCGTTGGCCTCCTGCCAGGGCACGGCCTTGTAGCCGAGCTCCGCCTCCGCCTGGCGTGCGACGCGCGGCGCGGCCTCGGGATCGTCGAGGCGCAGCCGGATGTCGTTGATGGCATTCGGGCGCTCCGAGAGAATCTGGGCGTTCTTCAGGAGCACGTAGGTCTCGCCTTCATCGCGGGCATTGTTGCCCGTGTGGAACTGCCCGACGATCTTGAAGCCGCGCGACTGGCCGGTGGCCGAGACGAGCTGAATGGTCGTGCCCATGGACGCGCCGAGGCGCTGCGCCAGACGGTCGCCGACGACGATGTTGTTGCCGCCGGCCCTGAGCGCGTCGAAGCTTCCCTCCACGAAATCCCCCGCCACCGACGAGACCGTGGCCTCGATCTCCGGCTCGATGCCGATGATGGACACTCCGACATCCCGCCCGGCATAGCGCGCCACTCCCTGCGTGCGCAGGCTCTGCGCGATGCGTCCCGGTACCCAGGAGCGCAGCGACGCGAAGGCGGCGGCCGGATTGAGAATGCCGCGCCGATCCTCCTTCGGCCTCAGGCCGTCGAACTGCACGGCGGCAAAGAGGTCTTCCGCCGGCTGGCGGCGCGGTGTGCGGCGCTCGTCCGAGATCTGCACATGGGGCATGGTGTCGACGAGTTGCGCGATGAAATCCTTCTCCGTGCCCTGCATCAGGGCCGCCATGGCGATGGAGAAGCCCACGCCCAGCGCCACGCCGAGAACGGCCACGATGGTCTGGCGGCCACGCCCGGCGATATGGGTGAGTGCGAGCTCCAGGATGAGGCGCATGCTAGCCTCTCTTTTCCGTTACCGTCGCGCCATCCGCGAGATCCTCCGGAAACGGCACGATCACCCGCTCCGTTTCATCGAGACCGGACAGGACCTGCGTGCGGCTTGCTCCGCGGATCCCGATCGTCACGTCGCGTCGCCGGGCCGTGCCGTTCTGCACCACGACGAGGGTCGAACCGCGCAAGGCGTTGGTCGGTACCAGCAGCGCGTTGGCGGAGACCCGCGCGACCACGTTCACCTCGACCGTCATGCCGATGCGCAGCGGCGTCGTATCCGGTAGGGCGAGGCGCACGCGATAGGTCTTGGCCACGGGATCGCCCTTCGGCGTGACGGAATCCACGTGCGCCTCCAGGATCCGGTCCGGAAAGGCATCGGACTTCAGGACGGCGCGCTGCCCCACCGCGACGCGCGGGATGTCCTCCTCGTTGACGTCCGCCACCACCCAGAGGGGCTTGGGCTCGCCGACCCAGAACAGAACCGTGCCGGGCTCGGCCACTTCGCCCACCTCGCCATCCTGGCGCAGGACGACACCGTTCATGGGGGCCCGGAGCACGTAGGATTCGAGGCGCGTCTCCTGGCCCGCGATGAGGGCCTGGACTTGGCCGAGATCGCTGCGGGCCCGGTCGAGAGCCTGCTCGCTGGCGACCCTGCGCTCCACCAGGGCGGCCATACGGTCGTAATCCGCTGCGCTCGATTTCTGCCTTGCGCGCAGCTCGGCGAGGGTCGCCTGCGCCTGCCGGTCGTCGAGGCGGGCGAGCACGGCGCCCTTCTCCACGGTCTCGCCCTCGCAATTGCACAGCTCCACGATCCGCTCCCGCAACAGGGGCGTCACCTTGGCCCAGGTGCGCGGCTCCACCACGCCCGTGGCGTAGACGATCTCCGCCGCGTCGCCGCGACCGGGCGCGACCGTTGTGACTTGCGGAGGTCGGGCGAAGCGCCAATACGCCGCTGCGACCGCCAGAAGCAGTACGAGGACGAGGAGCACGCGGGAGATCTTCAAGGCCGGTTCTCCAGGGAACGGGCTTCTCTAGCATAGCTTCGTAGATGGAGCGATTGCGGTCCATTGCGGAGACCCGGCGCGCGGTTCGCCCCGCAGGAGCTTGCATTTTGGGCCTTACGCACGTATATTCCCGTTGTCAGCTCTGGTTGCAGCGTAAAGCTGCTGGTCGAGAGTGGACCCCGCCGGGTCCGCTCTTTTTTGTTGCTCGTATACCGGAGCTTCGGAGAGCCATGACGAACGAACGCGACAAGCGGCTGATTACGGAGAACGGCGTTGCTGCCCGGGTGGCCGCGATCGTCGAGCCCGTGATCGAGGGCCTGGGCTTCAACCTCGTGCGGGTGAAGGTCACCGGCACGAACGGCTGCACCGTGCAGATCATGGCCGAACGGCCGGACGGCACCATGTCGGTGGACGATTGCGAGACGGTGAGCCGCGCGATTTCACCGGTTCTTGATCTCGAAGATCCGATCTCGACGGCGTATTATCTCGAGGTCTCCTCGCCGGGGATCGACCGTCCGCTGGTGCGAGCGAGCGATTTCGAGCGCTGGACCGGGCACGACGCGAAGATCGAGATGGCCGTGCCGCTGGACGGCCGCAAGCGTTTCCGGGGCTTTCTCCGGGGCGTGGAGGACGGAAAGCTCGTGGTCGAGCTTCCGGACGTGAAGGAGGGCCTGGAGCCCATCGCGCGTCTGCCTCTGACCGACCTGGGCGAGGCCCATCTCGTCCTGACGGACGACCTGATTCGTGAATCGCTGCGCCGGGGAACCGCGCCGACCACGGACGAACTGGATGAAGATACGGATGTGGTGGAAGTGCCGGAGGCGCGCAACCCGTCCGAGACAAAACCGAATTAAGGAGTGCCCTCGATGGCTGTGAGCGCCAACAGGCTTGAGCTTCTGCAGATCGCCGATGCGGTCGCGCGTGAGAAAGTGATCGACAAGCAGATCGTGCTTGACGCCATGGCGGACGCCATCGCGAAGGCCGCGCGCTCCCGCTACGGCGCCGAGACCGACATCCACGCCGAGATCAACCCGAAAACGGGCGAGCTACGCCTGTCGCGCCACCTCCTCGTGGTTGAGGACGGGGCGATGGAGAACGATTCCCGCGAGATCACCCTCTCGGAGGCCCGGTCCCGCCACAACCCGGCGGCTCAGGTGGGCGACGTGATCGCCGACACCCTGCCGCCCTTCGATTTCGGCCGCATCGCGGCCCAGTCGGCCAAGCAGGTGATCGTGCAGAAGGTGCGCGACGCCGAGCGCGACCGCCAGTACCAGGAATACAAGGACCGGATCGGCGACATCGTGAACGGCGCGGTCAAGCGCGTCGAATACGGCAACGTCATCGTCGATCTCGGCCGCGGCGAGGCGATCATCCGCCGCGACGAGCTGATCCCGCGCGAGACGTTCCGTCCGGGCGACCGCATCCGCGCCTATCTCTTCGACGTGCGCCGCGAGACGCGCGGACCGCAGATCTTCCTGTCCCGCACGCATCCGCAATTCATGGCGAAGCTCTTCGCCTCGGAAGTGCCGGAGATCTACGACGGAATCGTCACCGTTCAGGCCGTGGCCCGCGATCCGGGCTCCCGCGCCAAGATCGCCGTGATCTCGCGCGATTCGTCCATCGACCCGGTCGGCGCCTGCGTCGGCATGCGCGGCTCCCGCGTCCAGGCGGTCGTCGGCGAGCTTCAGGGCGAGAAGATCGACATCATTCCGTGGTCTCCCGACCAGGCGACCTTCATCGTCAACGCGCTGCAGCCGGCCGAAGTGGTCAAGGTGGTGCTCGACGAGGACGCCGACCGCATCGAAGTGGTGGTTCCGGACGATCAGCTCTCGCTCGCCATCGGCCGTCGCGGCCAGAACGTGCGTCTGGCCTCGCAGCTCACCGGCTGGGACATCGACATTCTCACCGAGGCCGAGGAATCCGAGCGCCGTCAGAAGGAATTCGCCGAGCGCACCGATCTGTTCATGAACGCCCTCGACGTGGACGAGGTGGTGGGTCAGCTTCTCGCCTCCGAAGGCTTCCGCTCGGTCGAGGAAATCGCCTACGTGGATTCCGCCGAAGTCGCCTCCATCGAGGGCTTCGACGAGGACACCGCCGCCGAGATCCAGACGCGCGCCCAGGAATACATCGCCCGCATCGAGGCCGAGAACGAGGCCCGCCGCAAGGAACTGGGCGTCGCCGACGAATTGAAGGAGATCGACGGCATCACCACGGCGATGCTGGTGGCCTTCGGCGAGAACGACATCAAGTCGGTCGAGGACCTGGCCGGCTGCGCCACCGACGATCTCGTCGGCTGGACGGAGGGCAAAGGAGCCGAAGCGACCCGCTACAAGGGCGCTCTCGACGGCTTCGACGTATCCCGCACCGAGGCGGAGGCCATGGTCATGGCCGCCCGCGTGAAGGCAGGCTGGATCGAGCAGCCTGAAGAAACCGTAGAGACCGAGGGATCGGCCGACGAGGCCGAGACCGAGGCTCAGCCGTCTTAATCGGACGATGGCGAAGCGAGGTCAGAACCTGTGCCGCGGCATGAACCGGAGCGCACCTGCATCATCACCCGCGAGGCGCAAGGCCCCGCGGGGCTGATCCGCTTTGTCCTCGGGCCCGACCGACAGGTCGTGCCCGACCTCCGGCACAAGCTGCCCGGCCGCGGGGTCTGGGTCACGGCCCGAGCCGACATGGTGGACGAGGCCGTCAAGCGCCGCCTCTTCTCCCGCGCCTTCAAGACGGAAGCGAAAGCTCCGGAGACCCTCTCCCGGGACATCGAGCATCTGCTCCGGGACGACGTGCGACAGGGTCTCGCACTCGCCAACAAGGCAGGCTGCGTCATCACCGGCTTCCAGAAAGTCGAGTCGGCCATCACGGATAAGCCCATCGTTGCCCTTATTCATGCCGCAGAGGCGGCTGAAGATGGGCGAAGAAAATTGGCGAACCCGTTGCGAAAACGCCTCGGCGGGGCAATATCTAGCTTTCCGGTCATCCAAGTATTGTCAAATGACGAATTGGATTTGGCATTAGGCCGGTCACATGTGATACATGCTGCCCTCGTCGCGGGCGCTGGGAGCGACGGCTTTCTGAACCGCTGGCATCGTTACCGCACTTTCTGCGGCATCGGAGCCGATCCATCTGGCCTCGGAAACGAGACCGGCGAACCCACGATTTTGAAACCCGCAGGAACATTAGCGGAATGAGTGATACGAAAAACCAGGGCGACAAGACTCTCCACGTGTCGTCCAAGACGCTGTCTCTGAAGCGCCCGGTCGAACAAGGTACCGTGCGCCAAAGCTTCTCCCATGGCCGGTCGAAAGCGGTCGTGGTCGAGACTGTGAAGCGTCGCCCTGCCGTTGGCCCCGGTGGGGCGAAGGATGAAAAGCCGGCCGTCTCCCAGGCTGCAGCCCCCGCTGCCGCGCCGAAATCGGCTGCGCCGACGGGAAGGCCCGCGGCGTCCCAGGGCGGACGTCCGCAGCGTTCCGGCCCATCCTCCAATGCGCCCCGGTCCGGCGTGGTGCTGCAGACGCTCTCCGATCAGGAGCGCGATGCCCGTATGAACGCCCTCGTCGATGCCCGCCGGCGCGAAGAGGAAGAGCGCAAGCGCCAGGCCGAGGAAGTGGTGCGCCGCGCCGAGCGCGAAGCGGCCGAGGCCAAAGACCGCGAAGCGGCCGAAGCCCGCAAGCACGAGGAAGAGGAACGCCGTCGTCAGGACGAGGAGCGCAAGCGCCGCGCCGAGGACGAGGCTCGCCGCCGCCTTGGCGAGCAAGCGGCTCCTGCTCCGACCCCAGCTCCTGCTCCCGCTCCCGCACAGGCCCGCGACCGTGGTCCGGCTCCGCGCCAGGACGGTCAGCGCAGCGAAGGCCGCGAAGGCCGCCCCGGCGGCTTCCGTCAGGACGGTCCGCGTGGCGAAGGCCGCCCCGGCGGTTTCCGTCAGGATGGTCCGCGCGGCGAAGGCCGCCCCGGCGGTTTCCGCCAGGACGGTCCGCGCGGCGAAGGCCGCCCCGGCGGCTTCCGTCAGGACGGTCCGCGTGGCGAAGGCCGCCCCGGCGGTTTCCGTCAGGATGGTCCGCGCGGCGAAGGCCGCCCCGGCGGTTTCCGCCAGGATGGCCCGCGCGGCGAAGGCCGCCCCGGCGGTTTCGGTGGCCCGCGCAGCAGCGTCGGGACAACAGGCGGCCGTCCGCCGAGCCTCAATCACATGGCGCGCCCGGCCGCCCCGGCGATTCCCGATCCGGCAACGGCCAAGCCCAATACCCGCACGGCTCCGCCGGTGGTCGCAGCCCGCGGTCCCGCCGTCGAGATCGACGATGATGAGACACCGCGCGTCGCACGCCGCCCCGGCAGCCCGGCGAAGCCGGCTGCCGTTCCGAAGCCCACGAAGACCGCTCCCGGCGAGGAGCGTCGCCGCGGTCGCCTGACTCTCGCCAATGCAACGTCGGACGATGACGAGCGCACCCGTTCGCTCGCCGCCTTCCGCCGCCGCAACCAGCGTCTGATGGGCCACCGCCAGGTGGAGCAGAAGGAAAAGATCGCCCGCGAGGTGACGGTTCCGGAGACGATCACCATCCAGGAACTCGCCAACCGCATGTCGGAGCGCGCGGTGGACGTGATCAAGTTCCTGATGAAGCAGGGACAGATGCACAAGATCACCGACGTGATCGACGCCGATACCGCGCAGCTCGTCGCGGAAGAGCTCGGCCACACGGTGAAGCGCGTCGCGGAATCCGACGTCGAGGAAGGCCTGTTCGATACGCCGGACACGGACGAGAACCTCGCATCCCGTCCGCCCGTCGTCACCATCATGGGCCACGTCGATCACGGCAAGACCTCTCTGCTGGACGCGATCCGCAAGACCAACGTGGTCTCCGGCGAGGCCGGCGGCATCACGCAGCATATCGGCGCCTATCAGGTGACCTCGCCGCTCGGCGGCAAGATCACCTTCATCGATACCCCCGGTCACGCGGCCTTCACGGCCATGCGCGCCCGCGGCGCCAAGGTGACGGATATCGTCGTTCTCGTGGTGGCGGCCGATGACGGCGTCATGCCCCAGACCGTCGAGGCGATCACCCACGCTCAGGCGGCCGGGGTGCCGCTGATCGTGGCGATCAACAAGGTGGACAAGCCGGACGCCAACCCGCAGCGGGTCCGCACCGAGTTGCTTCAGCACTCGATCGTGGTGGAATCCATGGGCGGCGAAACCCTCGAGTTCGAGGTCTCGGCCAAGACCGGCCAGGGCCTCGACGAACTGCTCGAAGGTCTCCAGCTCCAGGCCGAAATTCTCGACCTGAAGGCGAATGGGGGCCGCTCGGCCGAAGGCACCGTCATCGAAGCCAAGCTCGATCGCGGCCGCGGCCCGGTAGCCACGGTTCTGGTCCAGCGCGGTACGCTGCATACCGGCGACATCGTGGTGGCGGGTGCCGAATGGGGCCGCGTCCGTGCGCTGATCAACGACCTCGGCTCCAATGTGAAGGAGGCCGGTCCTTCGGTTCCGGTCGAGGTGCTCGGCTTCAACGGCACGCCGGAGGCGGGCGACCGCGTCGCGGTGGTCGAGTCCGAAGCCCGAGCCCGCGAAGTCACCGAGTACCGCACGCGCCAGAAGCGCGAACGCGCCGCCGCCCGCATGGGCTCGGCCGGACGCACCCTGGTGGACATGATGCGCGACCTGAAGGCCGGTGCCGGCCGCAAGGAATTCCCGCTCGTGATCCGCGCGGACGTGCAGGGCTCGGCGGAAGCCATCGCCGGCGCTCTCGAGAAGGTCGGCAACGACGAAGTGGGCGCCCGGATCATCCAGGCCGGCGTCGGCGCGATCTCGGAATCCGACGTCACGCTCGCGGAAGCCTCCGGCGCGATCATCCTCGGCTTCAACGTGCGCGCCCACAAGGAAGCGCGCGAGGCTGCCGAGCGGGCCGGCATCGAAATCCGCTACTACAACATCATCTACGACCTCGTGGATGACGTGAAGGCGGCGATGTCGGGTCTTCTCGCACCGACGCTGCGCGAGGAGCGGCTCGGCGAGGCCCAGATCCTCGAGGTGTTCAGCGTGTCCAAGGTCGGCAAGGTCGCGGGCTGCCGCGTCCTCGACGGCGTGGTGCAGCGCGGGGCCCATGTCCGCCTCATCCGCGACAACGTGGTCATCCACGAGGGCAGGCTGTCCCAGCTCAAGCGCTTCAAGGACGATGCCCGCGAGGTCACCTCGGGTCAGGAATGCGGCATGGCCTTCGAGAACTATCAGGACATGCGCGTCGGCGACGTGATCGAGTGCTACCGCGTCGAAGAGGTGAAGCGCAGCCTCTAAGGCCTCGCCTCGCGCCACTTCCAGAACAATGCGTCATCACCGGGCTTGTCCCGGTGATCTCGCTTGGATGAGCCGCGTTCCTCTTCAATTCCCATGACCGGAACAACCCCGGTCATGGCCCTTTTCGATCGATCCGGTCCAATCCCGGAGGATGACCATGGCAAAACGTTTCGAACAGAATACCGGCCCGTCCCAACGCCAGCAGCGCGTGGCCGAACTCGTGCGCCACGCATTGGCGGAGGTGCTTTCCCGCGGCGATCTTCAGGACGACGTGCTGACGAAGCACGTCATCACGATCCCGGAAGTGCGGATGTCTCCGGACCTGAAGCTCGCTACCGCCTACGTGATGCCGCTCGGCGGCAAGGACGAGGACGCGGTGATCAAGGCGCTGGAAAAGAACAAGAAGCTCCTGCGCCAGGAAGTCGCCCATCGGGTGAACCTCAAATTCGCGCCAGACCTGCGCTTCCGCCGGGACGAGAGCTTCGACGAGGCGGCCCGTATCGACGCGCTGCTGCGCTCCGACCGTGTGTCGCGCGACATCGGCAAGACCGGCCTCGACGTGAATGACGACAACGATAACGACGAATGAGAAATCGATGACCGAAGACCGTCCCGCAGAGCGCCCTCACCGTCGCCCTCATGGCGACCGCCCGAAGAAGCGCGACGTCAACGGCTGGATCATTCTCGATAAGGGTGTCGGGATGACCTCGACCCATGCCGTCGCGGTGGTCAAGCGCGGCCTTTCGGCCAAGAAGGCGGGCCATGCGGGCACCCTCGACCCGCTGGCCTCCGGCATCCTGCCGATCGCGCTCGGCGAAGCCACCAAGACCGTGCCTTTCATCATGGACGGCCGCAAATCCTACGTGTTCACCGTCGCTTGGGGCGCCGAGACCAACACGGACGACACCGAAGGCGAAATCGTGGAACGTACCGACAAGGTGCCGGAAGCCTCCGACATCGAGGCGCTGTTGCCCCGCTTCACAGGATCCGTCCAGCAGGTGCCGCCGCGTTTCTCCGCCATCAAGATCCAGGGCGAGCGCGCCTACGATCTCGCCCGGGAGGGCGAGGTGGTAGAGCTGCAGGCCCGCACCGTCGAGATCGACCGGCTCGCTCTCGTCCATCACGACGGCAACCGGTCGGTGATCGAGGCGGATTGCGGCAAGGGCACTTATGTGCGGGCCATCGCCCGCGATCTGGGCCGCGCGCTCGGATGCCTCGGACATGTCGCGGCACTTCGCCGCACGCGCGTGGGACCGTTCAGCGAGCATGAGGCGGTCACGGTCGACGACCTCGCCACCAATCCGGCGGCCTTGCGTCCGGTCGAGACGGCGCTCAGCGAGATTCCTTCGATCGCCGTCAGCCGCGACATGGCGGGACGCCTGATGCGCGGCCAATCCATCATTCTCAGGAGCCGCGACGCGCCCCTCACAGGCAAGATCTATGCCACCTTCAACGGCGTTCTCGTGGCCGTAGGCGATGTCGAGCGCGGCGAATTGGTGCCGCATCGGGTGTTCAATCTGGGAGCCTGACGTTTATCGACCTCGGCCCCTGACACCTTCCGGAGACCGGAGCAACGAACACAAAAGTGCGAACCGGTTTTGCATGAAAAGATGTTTGAGAATATAGGCTGGCCGCACCGGACGTGAATTCGATTTCGCGTCCGATGCTGCGGAGCCCGCCTTGCTCAAAGATGGCGTGGCCGGGCTTGTCCCGGCCACGACGGCACGAAGCGCGTGAATTTCAGCGGTCCGCCTTCTTCCCTTCAGCCTCGCGCATCAGGTATCGGCGCGTGATCGGCTCGACCATGTCGCGGATCGCCTGGGCGGTTTTTTCCTCTTCGCGCAGGGTTTCCTGCAGGGCCGGGACGAAGCGCTGGTGGCCGGCGGCCTCGGCCATCGTGATCAGGGCCTTGTAGGTCGCAATCTCGAAATTCTCGAAAGCATGGTTCGCGAAGGTATTCTTCAGAATCTCGTCGGCCATGGGCATGTGGCCCGCGGCCGCCATGTTGGCCATCACTTGCGTCGCAACATCCTTCAGCAGCGAGCGGTCCTCGCCGAAAGTGTGCAGCATCTCGTCGAGACGGCGGACCTGTCCTTCCGTCTCACGGATATGGGTGCGCAGCAGGTCCGACATTTCCGGGTAATGCTCGAAGCGCTCCACCTGACGCTGCATCAGCTGCAGCGCTTCCTTCTCGAGGGCATGCGCGTTCTGAAGGCCGGTGATGAAGATGTTCTTGACGGTCTCGTTGGACGAAAGGTCCGTCATGCCTGCGGTGCTGGCGGTCATGGCGTCGGGTTCCTATATGGGGGATGTCTGGCTCACCAACAGGAACCGCGAGGACTTGTTCCCCGGACAGTATTGCACCGGCCATCCTCTTGTCAGGCCTGGTAAAAACGATTCCACTGGCACTTATTCACAATTCGTGTATGGTGCGCCCGCCTCGGAGGATTGACCCTTCATGAGGACCGTCCCGGTGACGGACCGCGCTGGACGACATCCCGGCCCGGCCCTTCCCGGACGAACACGGCCCGAGCCTTCAAGGCCATGGCCCCTACCGACCAAAACAACCTGAAAGGATATGCGATGTCGATCACTGCTGAGCGCAAGAACGCGCTTGTGAAGGAATTCGCCCAGAAGGCTGGCGACACGGGCTCCCCCGAGGTGCAGGTCGCCATTCTGACCGAGCGGATCAACAACCTGACCGGTCACTTCAAGACCCACACGAAGGACAACCACTCCCGGCGTGGCCTCCTGAAGCTCGTCTCGTCGCGTCGTTCGCTTCTCGACTACCTGAAGAAGAAGGACGAGAGCCGCTACAAGACCCTGATCGAGAAGCTCGGCATCCGCCGCTAGGCTTTTGAACTTTTCCGTCCGGAGCACGGCTCCGGACGGTTTCTCCGGGCTGATCGATGAGGATCACCCCCGGAACCCACGAACGGATCGGATGAGATCATTCGACCCTTCGCTCCGGCGCTGGCGAGGCTTCAGACAAGTCCCGGCGTCCCTTTGAGGAGACGGATGACGCGATGACCATGGCAGGATCGCAAGAGGCTTGGAGAGGCGGGGCTTCCCGCTTCACGAGCCTCTTGCCGTCTTGCTCATGGCATCGAGCCCCCGCTCCTGCTGTCATGAAAGACGAAACATGTTCGATATTCAACGCGAAGAACTGATCTGGGGCGGGCGCAAGCTCACGCTCGAAACCGGCCACATGGCCCGTCAGGCCGATGGCGCCGTGGTCGCCACTTACGGCGAGACCACCGTGCTCGCCACGGTCGTCTCGGCCAAGGAGCCGAAGGCCGGCATCGACTTCTTCCCGCTTACGGTCAACTACCAGGAGCGCGCCTATGCGGCCGGCCGCATCCCGGGCGGCTACTTCAAGCGCGAAGGCCGTCCGACCGAGAAGGAGACCCTCGTCTCCCGCCTCATCGACCGCCCGATCCGTCCCCTCTTCGTCGACGGCTACAAGAACGACACCCAGGTGATCGTGACCGTGCTTTCGCACGATCTCGAGAACGATCCCGACGTGGTGGCCATGGTTGCCGCCTCGGCCGCCCTGACCGTCTCGGGCGTTCCCTTCATGGGCCCGGTGGGTGCGGCTCGCGTCGGCTACATCGGCGGCCAGTACAAGCTGAACCCGCCGCTCCAGGAGATGGATCAGACCTCGCTCGATCTCGTGGTCGCCGGTACCACCGACGCGGTCCTCATGGTCGAGTCCGAGGCGAAGGAACTGCCCGAGGACGTGATGCTCGGCGCCGTGATGTTCGGCCACAAGCACTTCCAGCCGGTGATCGAGGCCATCATCCGCCTCGCCGAGAAGGCCGCCAAGGAGCCGCGCGACTTCCAGCCCGCCGACCTGTCGGAGCTGGAGAAGGCCGTCCTCGACATCGCCGAGAAGGACCTGCGCGAGGCCTACAAAATCACCAAGAAGCAGGACCGCTATGCGGCCGTCGACGCTGTGAAGGCACGCGTCATGGACGCGCTCTGCCCGGCCGAAGGCGAAGCCAAGTTCGACTCTGAGAAGGTCAAGGCCGTCTTCAAGGAAGTCCAGGCCAAGATCGTGCGCTGGAACATCCTCGACGAAGGCAAGCGCATCGACGGCCGCGATCTCACGACCGTTCGCCCGATCCTGTCGGAAGTGGGCATTCTGCCCCGCGCCCACGGTTCGGCGGTCTTCACGCGCGGCGAGACCCAGGCGCTCGTCGTGACGACGCTCGGAACCGGCGAGGACGAGCAGTTCATCGACGAGCTCGAAGGCACCCGCAAGGAAACCTTCCTGCTGCACTACAACTTCCCGCCCTATTCCGTCGGCGAGACCGGCCGCATGGGCTCGCCCGGCCGCCGCGAA